>DATNKA010000158.1:0-4447 GCA_035603655.1 Candidatus Acidiferrales bacterium
GCAGGTCTTTGACCGACTTCAACATCGCACACACGCTCGTGCTGAACTTCCTCTATGACATACCATTATCTGGCGACTGGGGGACCGTTGCGTCGCACCTTCTTGGAGGGTGGGAGATCGGGGGTATCTTCACTGCTCAGACCGGTCAACCCTTTACTCCTCTGATCGGCGGGGACCCATTAGGTTTGACCAGTAATGACCCATGGGCATTTCCCAATCGAATCCCAGGATGCCAGACGGTAAATCCGGGAAACCCAACCAATTACATCAATTTGAATTGCTTCACTTTGCCCGCGCTTCCGGCAGGCGCGCCCGCCTCTTTCCAGGCGCAGTGCACGCCATTTGCGACCACCCCCGGAACCTGTCAAAACCTTCTCGGAAATGTCGACCGCAATAGCGTAATAGGCCCGGGATTGGTAAATCTCGATTTTTCGGTGTTCAAAAATAACCACATCCGCCGCATCTCTGAAAACTTTAACGTCCAATTGCGAGCCGAGTTCTTCAACGTGCTCAATCATACGGATTTCTTGCCTCCAATCGATAACGAAACATTGTTCAGCGCAACCGGCGCGCCGGTTGGAGGCGCCGGGTCAATTGACGCGACATCCATTCCATCGCGTGAAATTCAGTTTGGTATCAAAGTAATTTGGTAAAGCGGTCCTATGTAGCGAAATTGGAATGTTAAACGGGCGAAAGAGCAGGCATAACCCCCCGAGGAGATCCCAAACGAATGAGTCCCGCGAAATCAGCAGCCATTTTTCTATCCGTGACCGTACTATGTTTTTTCCCTCTCATAAAAGGCAATTCCCATTCGCAACTTCTCACGTTTGCATCGGCTCTCCCCCACCAAGCTGAATCCTCTCCCAGTTCGACACTTGATTTCGAAACGTATCGAACACAAATCGAACCAATTTTCTTGAAGCACCGCGAGGGCGACGTCACATGCTACGGCTGCCATTCCGTTTTGCAAACTCGCATGAAATTGCAGACCCTGGACTCGGGCAGTAACACCTGGACGGAAGCACAATCTCGCAAGAATTTCGACGCGGTGTCGAAGCTCGTGGTCCCGGGACGGCCCACCCAGAGCCATTTCCTGCTACACCCGCTCGCTCCCGACGCGGGCGGTGATCCGCAACATACTGGGGGGAAATTCTGGAAAACTCAGAACGATCCCGAGTGGAAGATGATCGCAGCCTGGGTTCTGAAGGCTTCGCCGACAGAAGCCTCAGCAACGCCTTCGCAATCGCAGCCGCCACTCGACCTCGAGTTTTTTAGGCAGCGGGTCCAGCCGATATTTCTCGAATTTCGAACAGGTCACGCGCGTTGCTACTCTTGTCACACTGAGACCAATAATAATTTCCGACTGCAAAAGTTGTCGCCGGGCTTATCGAGTTGGACCGACGCTCAGACGAGGCTCAATTTTCAAAGCGCTTCCCGGCACGTCGTTCCCGGCGACCCCACCACAAGCAGATTGCTTCTGCATCCTCTCGCGCCAGAGGCGGGCGGAGATCCGTTTCACTCAGGTGGCAGGCAGTTTTTCTCAAAAAACGATTCATCCTGGGTTGCGATGTCCGAATGGGTGATGGGCGCGAAGGCCGAGCCTTTGACATCCCAAAAAACAATGCAGAGTGAGCCTGACGCATTGATCTATTTTGTCAATAACGCGGCCGACACTGCGGAGGCGATCGATCCCGCTACCAACTCGGTCGTCCAGGTCATTAGCGGAGTGGAAGTCCCGCACGGCATAAATATTTCCCGTGACGGCGCACGTTTGTTTCTTAGCAGCGAAGCGGATCAGGCGCTCGTCGTACTAGAACGCAAATCAGGTTGTGTCCTGGCCAGAATTGCGCTCAGCGGCCGTCCTAACAACCTTACGATGACCAAGGACCGGAGCCTGGTCCTAGTCGGGATTCGAAGTGCACCAGGGGCAGTCGACGTCATTTCAACCGATTCATTAAAGGTGGTCAAGACAATTCCCATGACCGGCGAAGTACACAACATTTTCTTAACGCCGGACGGCAAGTATGTGGTGGCCGGATCAATCGAAGGCAAAGAGGCAACCGTGATCGACGCTCGAACACTGGAACCAGTCTGGAGCGTCAAGTTCGACCGGGGTGTGCGACCGATGGCTTTCGAAACGGCCGAGGACGGTTCCACAAAGCGCATTTTTGTCCAGCTCTCCGGCTACAACGGTTTTGCGTTTGTTGATTTTGCAAAGCGCGCGGAAGTCGGTCGCATAAACCTTCCTGATACGCCCGGCGGTTTCGGGATACTCGCGGGGCGATCGGCTGTTCCATCCCACGGCATTGGTACGCAACCGGGAGGAAAAAAGCTCTGGATAGCAAGCACCGAGGCGAACGCAGTCTTTGCGTACTCTCTCCCCGGCCTCGAATTGCTCGGGCACGTCGATCTCCCGAAGACGCGCCGTCCCGACAACTCTGTGCTCGGCGCCGTGCCGGAGTGGATTGCGTTCAGCATCGACGGAAAGATCATGTATGTGACGGACTCCGGTCTGATGCTGGTTTCCGTCATCGATACCGACACGATGAAGGAACTCAAGGAAATCCCGGTCGGGCAGGTGCCGAAGCGTATCTACACCCTTCCTATCGGTTCGTCATCCAGATAGATGGTGTGAGGAAAATAAGAACGTCCCCGAGTTGGCTATGGAGGCGGTATGGGAAGCTGGAGAATCGATTCTCATAAACGAAATAGGCGCGCGAGCTGGATATTTGGCTTGGCTCTCGCTTTGGCGCTTCCCGCGGTTGGTCAGGAGCGCATGCCGAAAATACCGCCGGAGAAACTGACTCTGGAGCAGCAGAAAGCGGTTGAAAAACGCCGGGCGGACCAACAGGCAAGATCCGAGGCGTGCAGCGATCCCAAAATGGATCCGGCAAAGTGCACTGGCGAATATTACGACATTCATGGCCCCATGGTCGCCTTGTTGCGAAGTCCAGACGTAATGGTCGCCGTCAACTCGATGGGAAATTACCTGGAATTCAAAACGGCCTTGCCGCCGAAGATTCGGGAATTGGTGATTTTGCTCGTCGCACGAGAATGGACCCAGCAATACGTTTGGAACTCGCATTATAAGAGCGCAACGAACCAGAGCTTGAATCCGGAAATTGTCAAAGCGCTGAGCGACGGTCGGCGCCCCCGTGGAATGTCCGATCAAGAGGAATCGGCATTCGAATTCTGCGATGAGTTACACAAAAACCGCAGCGTCAGCGACGAAACCTATGCACGCGCACTCGCGCATTTCGGCGAGCAGGGGATTATCGACATCATAAGCACGGACGGGTTCTATTCGCTCCTTTCCATGGTTATGAATGTGGCGCGCACGCCCTTGCCGAAGAGCGCTTCAGCTCCGCTGCTGATGGCTCTGCCGGATTGACAGCAATCGTATGGCGACATTCTCAAGAAGAAAAGTACTTCAAGCGGGCTGCGGAGCGGTGGCGGCGCTAGGACTCTCCGGTTTCGCAGATTCTCCTCGTGAGGCATCTTTCGAGGCAGGCGAATCGGCGACGCGATCCGACAGTCAGGATCTACCCTGTGGCATTGTGCGAGACCAAATCTTTTACAGAGATGATTGGCTGGGCGCTCCCTGGGTTACGCCTGAGCCGATGCTTTTGATTCATGGCAACGACGAATCGGGCGTCGCGTGGTTTGGATGGGTGGCTCGCATGGCAAAGGAGTTTCGCCTGATTCGTCCCGATCTGCCCGGTTTTGGCCATTCTGCTATCCCGCCCAGCTTCGAATGGACGATGGCGAGTCTCGCGACAATCCAGGCGAATGTCCTCGATGCACTCGAGATCGAGTCCGCACACATCGTTGGTGCTAAGAGCGGAGGCTCGATTGCTATGCAATTTGCCGCGGATTATCCAAAACGCACTCGTACGCTGACGCTCGTTAGCGCACCAGTCACTCGAGTGGATTCCAAAATAGCCTTCGCCACTTCCTCCGGATCCTCGCAACGCCGCCGACTCGGGTCCGTTGCCCCAAAAGAGATGGTGGATTACTGGAACACACTCATGAGCTCAACCCGACCGGAAACAAAGTCTGGAATGGGTAGGGTGGAAGCGGCCCTCAACATGGAGTCTGTTCTTCCAAGGATCGCTGCGCCTACGTTAGTTATCACGAGTGACCGAAGCTCTCTTCAATCGGTGGAGACGGTTCTCAGGTACCAGTCGAAAATTGCGAACTCGCGACTCGTCGTTCTTTCCAGCGACGGCTATCACCTCGCAGTTATCAAGGCAGATGAATGCGTCACCAATGTACTGTCCTTCATTCGCGACACTGGGCGATCCAGCTGAGTCGTTGCGTGTTCCTTTCTTTTGAGTAGGCGCAAAGTCTCAGGAAAAGAGAAGTCAGTGCTCAAGAAGGTGCTCATGAACCTGCAGTCGATGTGACAGAAAACAATTTCGGACGCCGGATCGGAGGATCTGTGAGA
>DATNKA010000159.1:0-10731 GCA_035603655.1 Candidatus Acidiferrales bacterium
CGATACGGAAGTTACTGGTTCGTCCACCGGATCAGCACCTTGAAACGCCGCCTGTCCGTGGAAGAGGATAAAACCCGAGCCTGGCTTGACCATGAGCACGCTTAGAAACGCCTCTCCAGGTTGGCGCGTTCCGCTAGTACATTGGCGCGTTTTGCTAGTGAACTCAGGAGCTCCGGGTGAATAGAATGGAGTCAACACGGAAGGAGAATTCGATTCATGAACGGAACGACTTCAACCATCGCCTCTCAGGAAGGACAGCTGTCGGCACCGGCGAAGACCCATTCGGCCAAAGCCTACGCGGCCGAAAGCGCAAGCTCGGGCCTCGCACCAACATCGATTCAGCGTCGGGGCCCGCGAGCCCAGGATGTCGAGATCGAAATCCTGTATTGCGGCGTGTGTCACTCCGATCTGCATCAAGTGCGCGACGAGTGGCACGCGTTTATGCCCACGGTTTACCCCTGTGTGCCGGGACACGAGATGGTGGGTCGCGTCACCCGAATCGGCAGCGCCGTCAAGAAATTCAAAGAGGGTGATTTCGCCGCTGTCGGTTGCATGGTCAACTCCTGCGGCGTCTGCCCGAACTGCCGCGAAGGACTCGAACAGTACTGCGACAACGGGTTCACCCTTACCTACAACAGCGAAGACAAGATCCTGGGCGGCGTCACCTATGGCGGCTACTCAGACAGCATTGTTGTCGATGAGGCGTTCGTGCTGCGCGTGTCACCAAAGGTGGACCTCGCTGCCACCGCGCCGCTGCTCTGCGCAGGAATCACCACGTATTCCCCGATGCGGCACTGGAATGTTCAGAAAGGCCAGAAAGTGGGAATCGTTGGCCTGGGCGGCCTGGGTCACATGGGCGTGAAATTCGCGAACGCCTTCGGCGCGCACACGGTGTTGTTCACTACCTCGCCGAACAAGTCGGCAGACGCGAAGCGGATGGGCGCGGATGAAATTGTCATCTCGAAGAACGAAGCTGAAATGCAAAAGCACATCAACAGTTTCGACTTCATTCTGGATACTGTTTCCGCCGAGCACGACTTGAATGTTTACCTCAACCTGCTCAAGCGCGACGGCACCATGACGTTGGTGGGAGCGCCTCCCCAACCGCCGGAAGTTCAGATTTTCGGTCTGCTGATGAAGCGCCGTCAGCTGGCGGGCTCAGGAATCGGCGGGATCCGCGAAACCCAGGAGATGCTCGACTTTTGTGCCGAGCACGGCATCACCGCCGATGTCGAACTGATCCCGATTCAGCAGATCAATGAGGCGTACAAACGGCTTTTGAAAAGCGACGTGAAGTATCGTTTTGTCATCGATATGGCATCGCTTCGATAACTCGCAACGCTCGCAGGAGAAACTATGCAAAAGCGCAAACTCGGAAAAAACAACCTGGTAGTTTCGGCTCTCGGCTTGGGCTGCATGGGATTGAGCTCCGGCTTCGGTCCTCCAGTCGAAAAGCAATACGGCATCTCACTCATCCGCGCCGCTTTCGAAAGAGGTGTCACATTCTTCGATACCGCCGAAGCTTACGGCCCGTTCGCCAACGAAGAACTGGTCGGCGAGGCCCTCGCTCCCTTCCGTGATCAAGTCGTGATCGCCACCAAGTTCGGATTCAAAATCGATCCCAAAGCCGAGCGGCCTGTGGCTGGAGTCGATAGCCGGCCCGAGCACATCCGCGAGGTCGCCGAGGCCTCACTGAAACGACTCAAGACCGATATCATCGACCTCTTCTATCAGCACCGCGTCGACCCCAACGTGCCGATTGAGGATGTCGCCGGAACCGTGAAGGACCTCATTCAGCAAGGCAAGGTCAGGCACTTCGGCCTCTCCGAAGCCGGCGTCCAGACGATTCGTCGCGCGCACAAAGTCCAGCCCGTGACGGCGCTCCAGAGCGAATACTCGCTGTGGTGGAGAGAGCCGGAGGCTGAAATCATCCCGACGCTGGAAGAACTGGGCATCGGATTCGTTCCCTTTAGCCCTCTCGGCAAAGGCTTCCTTACCGGTGCGATCAATGAAGGTACGAAATTCGACAAAAATGACTTCCGCAACATGGTTCCTCGCTTCACCCCGGAGAATCGCAAGGCCAATCAGGCTCTGGTCGACGTGCTCGGCAGATTCGCACAACAGAAGAAGGCCACTCCGGCGCAGATCGCGCTCGCCTGGCTCCTCGCGCAAGAACCTTGGATCACTCCCATCCCGGGCACGACGAAGCTGCAGCGTCTCGAGGAGAACATCGCCTCGGCGTCGATCGAACTTACAGGCGACGATCTCCGCCAGATCGACGAGGTCGCATCAAAGATCCTGGTGCAAGGCGAACGCTATCCGGAAAGCTTCCAGAAACTGGTCAACCGCTAATGTGCCACGCGCAGCGAACGCCACGCGAGATATCAAATGAGAGACACAAAATGGAAATCAAACGAGCTGGCTCTCAATCTCCGACCCTCAGATCGGTTCACCGGCCCCGTGCGGATCGATCCGCTTTTTCAGGCGCCTGACTCGGCGTTGGTGAGGCGCGAGCGTAACCTTCGAGCCCCGCACCGCACCGCTTGGCATACGCATCCGCTTGGTCAGGTTCTCGTCGTCACTGCTGGTTGCGGCCGGACGCAGCGCCGGGAAGGCCCGATCGAGCAGATCCGTCCCGGCGGCCTCGTCTGTTTCTCGCCCGGCGAGAAACATTGGCACGGAGCCACGCGCACCACTGCCGTGACCATATCGCGATTCAGGAAAAGAAAGACGGCAAGTTCGTTGACTGGATGGAACATGTGAGTAACGGAGAAATACAAGAAAGGGTCAGGAGCCGAGTAACAACTCCCAAGTTAATCTCAAAACAGCATCGTGAACCGATTTCGAATTTCCAATACGCTCGCTCGAAGGCTCGATGATCGAGGGCTCTCCCCCTCGACGGTCTTGCGCTGTGCAGGCCTGCCCATCGGCTTATTCAGCCAGGACAAGATCCTTCTCACCACCGAGGAATTCTTTGCTCTCTACCGCGGAATTGCTGAAGTCAGTCGTGACCCGGCAATCGGACTCAAACTCGGAACGGAAGATCGCATGGAGCGCTACGATCCGGTCGCGATTGCCGCCGTTTGCACCCGGTCTTTCCGCGATGCTGTCGACCGCATCGGTCGATACAAGCAGCTGACCTGCCCCGAGAAAATTGCTTTGGTGGAGCGCGGCAACGAGTCCGCGGTGCATTTCACCTGGCTATTGGCCCACGAGGAAGAGCCGGCGCTGCTGGTCGACGTCTGTTTCGCCTGGATGCTGTCCATTGCCCGGCGCGGGACCGGTCGGTCGCTTCACCCGAAACGCGTCGAATTTCAGCGGTCGGAGGCAGATCGGGCGATCTATGAAAAGCACTTTCAATGCCCGGTCACATTCCGAGCCGCTAGGAACGTCCTCGTTTTCAATAAGGCCGACATGGATGCCGCGTTTCTTACCTACAACGCCGATCTGCTGGCTGCGGTGGCGCCGCAACTGGAGGCTGAGTTGAAGCAGCAGTTGATGGAAAAGAACTTTCGCGAGCAGGTGAAAGGCACTCTGAAACGTCAGCTTGCCGGCGAGCGGCCGGCAATCGAGCACGTGGCGCGAGAGTTACGTTTGAGCAAGCGCACTTTGCAGCGACGTCTTACTGAGGACGGAATCACGTTCCAGCAGTTGATGGAAGAGGCCCGCCGCGAACTGGCGCGGCACTATCTGCTCCACTCTTCGCTCGAACTGAATGAAACCGCTTATCTGTTAGGGTACGAGGACGCCAATTCCTTCTTCCGCGCCTTCCATGAATGGGAAGGCACTTCGCCGGGCGAGTGGCGAACCGTGCATATGGCTTCCGCTTAGCGAGCCCGCAGTATCAAACCTCGCTAAAGCTCTTCCATATTCGGCCGGCAGAAGCAACGTCGTCACCGAGCGATCCCCTTCGCTGATAACCAAGAGCTTCTTGGTTTCTGTGATCTGATAGCTGCTCATCAGGCGGAAGCCGTACTTGAGACTCGATTCGTTTTCCGCCTTGTCCTCGACGAATACATCGTTGACAAGCATAAGCGTCCTAGATCGCTCGATGAAGCTTGTGGCAAGCGGGTATCTCAAGCAGGCTCCGATAGACCCTGTGACCGGACGCAACGACGCATGGACTCATCTTTGGCAGCAGTACGGAGTTTGCTGCCGATCAGGCTCGCAATCCACAACGACGGACCGGTCATCCCCGAAGGCGCACGTGTTCGCCTTCCTCGGTCTCGCGCTACCGCAGCGGCTTCAAAGTTGTGTTCGGGAATTCAAGGGTCCCAAAATTGAAGTCCGTTCGATCCCCTGCTTTCTTTCCCGGTGCGGGTATCAGTCTGGCCGTAAGAGGCTTGTGCCACTTAAAAGCAAGACTCGCCAGATCACCAATGATTCTCCCCAATTGCTCCTGCGAAACATCACCGGGCAATGGGATTGTGTCGAATCCGGTGCCGCAAACCGCCGAGTAAGCCAGCAGAGAATCTAGGTCGAAAGTGCCTTCGCTCCACCTCTTGGCGAGCACCGGGTCTTCCAGTATGGGCAACATGAGCCCGGAGAAGCCCACGCGCTTGACGGAAATGGAACGTTCGGCTTCAGTAATGATGGCAGCCGCCGACAGCGTACCGCTGGAGCCGAACTTAGCCCCGATAACTGTCTCGATTGCGGCTCCGATGGACGAATCGGTTAGCGGCGCAGGGGTGGGATCAAGACCCATGAATTTCCATCCCGAGTCCTTCTGCACCTGTGTGGCAATTGCACCCACCGCCCGTGCCTGCCGCTCGAACCCGCTGGAAAGTAGCTCTTTCGCCTCTTTCATGTCTCGATTCGCCCCAGCCAGAACATCCTCAACGAATGCGCCCGCCTCCCAGCCAACCGAAAACTCATGCCCCGCGCCGTCGTGATTGGACGCGGGGAAAAAGGGCACGTTGGGCGGCATCATGGCAACAGCGGCGAAATCAAAATTGTTCGTGCCGTTGGGGCTGTGTTCTTCCACGTACTTGATCACCTGCGCAGCACTTCGGATCGCGCTCCAAGACACCCCGCCCTCATCTGCCACCACCAAGCTCGCGTTCACTCGCGTCTGGGCCAAAACATGGCTGAGCAATTCAACCTTGGTGGCATCCGAGGAGTCCGCCAGAGTTAGCGGCCCGATATTCAGCATGAACGCGTCTCGCTTTGACAGGTCGTCCAGACTCTTGATGAAATTTAGAGCCTCCGCTGCCGATCGGCTGTCTACATATTGGAAGAACGGCTGCGTTGTAATGCGGATGGTTTCAACTTCGTACCCGCCTCGCTCAAACGCGGTTTTCGCCTGACGAAGCACGGTGACGGCTTCCGCAAGTTGCTGTCGGTATTGTGAAGAGTCGATCCGCACAAAAGCGGTAATGGTGCGAATTTTTGGCTTACGCTCGCTCGCCGCGGCGGACGTAAGGCCGCAGCCGATTAGTAAGGGTGCGATGACCAGAAGGCGAAAGAAAGAACGAAGCCTTCTGCAAGGAAACGGATGCATGCGCCACTCCATTCTTGAAACGTTGCTTAATGGTAGTCGAGTCTCCCGGCTCTATTTTCCAATCGCTTCCTTCTTCAGCCGCTCGATCTGCTGCAGATGATTCAGACCGTGTTTCGACATCATTCCCACATAGTCGCCCACAGTGACTCGGTGATCTAGTTCAGGATGGCGGGCAGACTTCTGCAAGTCTTCCGCCTTCAGCCGCCGCAGCAACCTCACCGCAGCGTGGCGGTTGAGTCCGTAGAGTGCCACTAACTCTGGTGGTGACGATTCCAGATATCCCAGACTTTTCGCCCAAGCATCCTGATCAATCGGCGCGATGACTGGGTCTTTGTCGGCGAGCATCTGCCGAATACGGTAGGCGTACAGAATCTCCATATCAGCAAGATGCCCCAGAATCTCTAAAATGCACCATTTGTCCGGGGAAGGTTTATGGCGCAGCGTTTTTTCCGGCAGGCCCAACACTGCGGCAGCAATCTTTTTGGGGTTATCCTCGGCGGTGTCGAGATGCTTTTTCAGTTCGGCTTCAGTCACAAACACCTCACTTCGCCGTTGATTGTAATGCAAGGAATTGTAAGACCCGCTGCCTATGCGGAGTCAACGTTCTAAGCAGTCCTAGGAGAAGGGTAAGCCTAACTTTCAGGCGAACCGGATTACGCACGGCGGGGACTGTGCAATTTGCTCAAAAGTACCGAGGCGCATTGGGTTGGGGGGATGCTCTCGAGATTGAGCCGCCCGGTGGGAATTGGCACCGTCGACATTGTCTGAGAGACGATTTTGCGACAACTATGCAGCGACTGCACTCCGACGCTCGGAAGTGCTTTCGTTCCGGGGAAGAACGGAAGACGAGGATCGTTCAGGCGTGGAAGAAGTCGGGGCTGGATGGGGAGACAAAGACACCTTCTTAGGAACGCGACGTACCCACGGGCAAGCTGTTCAATCGTCTTGGTTTCAACAGTTGCTTCCGCCGTCATTCGCCTGCGATCAACGACAAGTACCATCGATTTTCAGCTCTTCTGGCCCAATCACAGTTGAAAGATGAACGGCACGTGCGGCCTGAAATCCACATGCTCGTTTCGCCGCTTGTTGTAAAATTCGATTTCGAGGAGAGATGTTGTTGTTCCCGTTCGAGCTGAGAGAACTCCGCCTTCAACAATTCTCCGTACCAACTGAGGAAACCGTAATGGACCTTAAAGTTTATCTCGACACACCGCCATGGGACTGGCCAAGAGATGCCGGGAAGACATTTTGGAGGATTCTGGCTGACCAGCGAGCCAGTGAATCCGACCGCCTGGTCGCCGCCGAGCTCGCGGGTGATTTTACCGTGATCAACAACGATTTGGCCGATGTGTTACTGACGATCGCAGGCAGTACAGATGAGCCAGTGCAACTGCGCGCCAGGGCGGCAATTTCCCTTGGGCCGATCCTGGAACAGGCGGACATAGATGGATTCGACGATCCGGATGATGTACCCATTACCGAGGGTACGTTTCATAACATCCAGGACTCGCTCGAGAAGGTCTATAGCGACAAGAGCAATCCCAAGGAGGTGCGACGGCGAATTTTGGAAGCCTCCGTGCGCGCACCCCAAACCTGGCATCAGGATGCGATCTCGCGCGCATATTCCAGCGCAGACAAAGAGTGGATGCTGACGGCTGTATTTTCGATGCGCTGGGTTCGCGGTTTTGACGATGAGATATTACAGGCCCTGAAAAGTGAAGACCCTGAGATAAATTACCAGGCCGTCATCGCGGCGGGCAATTGGGAGCTGGATGGAGCATGGCCGCACATCGTCGAACTCGTCAATGACGCTCATTCCTCGAAACCCTTACTGCTCGCCGCCATCGGCGCTCTCAGCGGCATCCGTCCCGCGGAGGCGCCCGACATTCTTGAAGACCTAGCCGAATCAGACGACGAAGAGATCGCTGAGGCCGTCATGGAGGCCATGGCGGCAGCTGAAGAGCCTATCGGCGAGGAGGACGACGAAGAGGATGAGTGGGTCAATTGAGTGGCATGCATTCGCGACTCGGGGTTGTGCCGAAGTGTGTGCGATTGAGCCAGGCGGGGCGGGAGGAACTGCTGCTCCGGCTTCCCGGGACCCATCACGTTTCGCGGTTCCGTGTCCTTCCAGAAGTAACTGGCGAATCTCCTCCCAACTTTCGACGCGGCAACATCCCGTTTCCTTCCAGTTGTGCGGGGCCGAGAACAATATTCCCGCACCGTGAAACGAACGCAGGTGCCTAGTTTGATCGTCGATCAGGTAGTCGGCATTAACGATTGTTTTGTCCCCGCAAAAGATTCGCGCGATGCAACAGGAAAACTGTAATGTGAAATTAACATGACGCGCGTTCAGCCGGATGCTAAGATTTCGGGGTGTTCGAGCCGAAGGAGACTGCAAAAGCCATGTCACCGGACCGTTCTTTCCACTGTGAAGTTGAGAAATCGAAAGAGAAAGATGAACGCGGGAATCAGGTGACTGCGGTCAAGTGTCACGGCAGGTTGGTTAGCGAAACTGCGAGCGCGGTCAAAGAAGTAGTGAAGCCCCTCATCCCCCTGGGCGGTCGTATTGTTGTCGACCTTGGCGAAGTCAGTCAGTTGGACAGCTCGGGTCTCGGAGCGCTGGTTGGGCTCAAGGCCTCCGCAATCAACCAAGGCTATTGTATCCTTGAGTTCGCCAACATGACGCCGCGCGTGCTGGAACTGCTGCGCATTACCCATCTGACGCAGATATTCTCGTCGTAAGGCCCGCTTGAATTTGACTTGCTCTCTGTGTGCCCTACATCGCCAATCCACTCATTAACCCTAAGCTGTCCACTTTTCCGCGCAAGAATCACCCAAGGCTCAAAACGTCAACAACGAATCAGTGTCACAAGCTGACAGTCCGATTACTTGCGGATACAACCTGTACATCCGGGCCGTAACCTTTCAGTTCTGGCTCTGCTAACTTAGCGCTTGGCAGGAAGGCTATTCACGAAGTCGCTGATCTGTGGGATCACCTCTTCCTCGTGAGAGGAATATGAAGTGGGTGGCGTTGGGAATCACGATCACCCTTGCATGGGGCTGCCGCTGGTTAGCGCACAATGTGGAATGCCTGAAAGGAGACGACCATGAGAATGAAACGGGTGAGCATGATCGTTTTAGGAACGCTGGCCGCGGCTTGTTTAGCCTTCGGTGAAGGCATGCCCTCACATATGCAGTCTGGCCCCGAAACCCAAAAGCTTGGCGGGCTCGTGGACGATTGAAACTCCGAGAGAGCGATCATCGATAGTCCGTTCGGACCAGCTGAGACCCAGTCACTGACGGTCAATTGCGAATGGTCTCCGGGGGACTTTGCGGTGGTCCGGCGGTTGCATGGGACGAAGAGGGTGAGCGGCGGAGATAACGAACTCCAGGTGCTTACCTACGACCGCATGGCACAAGGATACTTTTCGCACTGGTTCAGCAACCACGGGGGCGCCGGCGTCTATCGAGTATCAATTTCGGATAACGAACTAAGCGCAACTTCCCTGGCCATGGCGCAGGGGAAGACCTGCACGATCCGGGGCACAAATGACGGGCCTGGGTCCTGATCGCATTAGCTACGTCCAGGAGTACCCGGAAGACGGAAAGGTGTGGACGGCATACTTCCATTCAACAGGTACTAGAGTGAAGTAAGGTTTGCTGTTCAAAATCGCGATCCCACTGATTGACCGGGCGAACGGGTGTGGTTTACTAGTCGACAATGACTCCTTCGCTGATCCTGCAAGTTCTGTTGCTCGGCTGTCTGTTGTGCACTTTCCCGGGAAGAATCTTTGCGCAGACTCTGGTGGAGCGACTGGGATACCCTCCCGGCACAAAGCTCCTGGTTGTGCATGCGGACGATCTGGGCGAAACCCACTCGGTGAATGCTGCTGCCATCAAAGCTCTGCAAGGCGGGACGATCAATTCGGCGAGCCTGATGGTGCCCTGCCCATGGTTTCCAGAGATTGCCGACTATGCCAAATCCCATCCAGACGCAGACTTTGGCCTGCACCTCACATTGACGAGTGAACGAGTTTATTACCGCTGGGGTCCCGTGGCGCCCGCGGACAAAGTGCCGAGCCTGGTGGATCAAAACGGATATTTCCATCACCAGTGGGAAGAGGGCGAGCATATCAACGCCAAGGAGGTCGAGGTCGAACTGCGCGCCCAGATCGAGCGCGCGCTCGCGATGGGCGTTCGTCCCACGCACCTCGATTCGCACCAGTACCGGCTGATCATGAACGGCAAAGAACTGTTCGACACGATGCTGCGGGTGGCTCACGAGTATAAGCTGCCGGTTTTCGTTACCAGAGATTGGTTCGCCGACCACCCATATTTGCAGGCCAGCCTCGGTCCAGGCGATGTAGTGCTGGACCATACGGTTACGATTGAACCGGAAATTCCTCCGGAAAAATGGGCGGGATTTTACCTCACTGCGTTGAAGAACCTGAAGCCGGGCGTGACGGAGTTCGTCATCCATCCCGGTTTCGACGATGATGAACTACGGGCCGCCACCAGGGAACGCTCCACATGGGGCTCGGCCTGGAGGCAGCGCGACTACGATTTTTTCACGAGTGACCAGTTCCGGGAGATTCTGGCTCAGCAAAAAATTAAGCTAATCACTTGGAGGGAACTAGCCCGCGCTGCCGAAGCAAAGTGATCTCTCCCAGATTTCTGCCAAATACTGCGGTCTGTTCGCCCGGCGGTACTGGAACCGTCGAAAACGAGTGGCTGGATCCGGGTGGCTCCCACGCCGAGGGGTCTGCAATTCTCAGTTGGTGTAATTGCCTGTGGCTGTTGAAAAAGTCCATTTTCTTCAAAACCGGGAAACTGGGGGATCGAAAATGCTTAAGTAATTGGAGAAAGTCTTTTATAGGGCATCCTGACGCGGCTTAATTTTTGTGAAGTTCACGGAAAGGAGTTTTTCAACAACCACGCCTGATTTTGTCAATCGTCTGGAATTGCGGAGGACTTGGCGTAAGCCGCTGGCCATGAGATCAAGATGTTTGCTTTTCGCGGTCATGGTCAGGTCCCTGGGAACTCCGACTCACTTGTCCGCTTGAGCATCAGCGGTTCGATACGCCGAAACTCGCTATGCTTCCGCCCCGGACGCATCGGGGCTTGGGTTCCCGACGTCGCTCAAGAGATTCGTAGAACAAGTAAGGTTGCGTCGTCGCGGAAATTCCCACCGCAGAAGGCCGTGACCTGCTGCATGATGGCGCGTTGAACTT
>DATNKA010000160.1:0-11543 GCA_035603655.1 Candidatus Acidiferrales bacterium
ACATAACGCGAATCCCCCCAACTGTGCCGGCCAGCCAAGGTTACTATCGCGTTCACCTGCTTCTCTGCAGTTCCCGATACGCCTCGCTTTTTGAAATCCCCCGCTCCTTCGCCACTTTTTTAAGTGCGGCCTTTTCGTCCAGCTTTTCTTCCGCCATTATCTGCGCCAGCCTCTGGCGAACCCCGGGACGGGCGAGAGCGCCCGTCCCCATCCCAACTTCTTGTTCTTCGATCTTGCCGATCAGCAGCGTGATTTCGCCTTTCACGCCGTCGCGCGACTGCAAGGTTTCTAAAATTTCGCCTGCCCGTCCGCGCAAAAACTCTTCATGGAGCTTGGTCACCTCGCGCGCGATTACCACATGCCTGCCTTCTCCCAGAACCTCGACCACATCCGCAAGTGCCTCCACGATCCGGTGCGGGGCTTCGTAGAAAACCTGGGTGCGCGGCGAGATATTTACCGCCTCGAGCGCGGCCCGTCTCTCTCCACGCTTCGGCGGAAGAAATCCGCTGAAGCGGAATGAATCGGTGGGAAGTCCGCTGGCGACCAGCGCCGCCAGAAACGCTGACGCTCCCGGTATCGGTACCACTGGAATATGATGCCGGATGGCCAGCGAGATCAGCCGAAAGCCGGGATCGGAAATTCCGGGCATACCAGCATCGGTGACCAGCGCCACGCTTGTGCCCTCTTGCAGATCTTTCACCAACTCGGCCGCGCGCGTCATCTCATTGTGTTCGTGGTAGCTGACGGTGCGGGTTGTGATGCCGTAGTGGTTGAGTAATTTCTGAGTTTGCCGCGTGTCTTCGCAGGCGATGACGTCCACTTCCTTGAGCACGCGCACGGCGCGCAGCGTGATGTCCTCCAGATTGCCGATGGGGGTACCCACAAGGTAAAGCGCCGGCCGTGGACCGAGCGTGCCCGGACTCCTCTTTGGCGGAAGGGTTCCTGACTCGAGGTTTTCGGCTTCGTCAAGGTTTCGGCCAGCGTGCTTCATGGCCGGAGTCTACCACTGCAAGCGTAACTTCCAAGCCCGTGAAGCAGTTATGCTATTCGTCAACAAAGCTATATCGCGGAGCATAACGCTTGACCGAAAATGTTTTTCGCCGCTTAGCCCTGTCCCTTCCGGAAGCCGTCGAAAGGGCGCATATGGACCATCCAGACTTCCGCGTAGGCGGGAAAATCTTCGCCACGCTCCGTTATCCCGCTAAAGGTTGGGGCATGCTCAAGCTCACACCCGAGGAGCAACATTACTTTTCAAAAGCAGAGCCGGCAGTATTCGTGCCTGTAAAGGGTGCCTGGGGACGCCGCGGGGCGACCAGTGTGAATCTCAAATCGGCAGGCAAGGAGTCGCTGAGGAAAGCAATGCACGCCGCTTGGCGCAATACCGCCCCGAAGCGCCTTGCTGCACAATTCTCGGGTGCCATTGGACGGTAACCTCAGGGTGCGCCGCGTGAATTGAGGGCGTTGGTATAAGGCGACGGCAAAATGCTCCCTCCCCATTAGGCCCAGCCCCCATCAGGCGCAAGCCCCATCTCTCGCTGGTACCTGGCGGGCGCCAGCGTGGTGTGCCGGGGCCCGGTTTGGTACATGTCCTATTTCCTGGCGTGAAGCAACGCGTCTCTTTGTCTGAAGAATCAAGAAGTTCTGCGGGGTAACTTGGGGAGGTGACGAACGGCATATTGCAGCGACCAGGAGCACATTCTAATGTCCCGATCAGAATGAACCTGAAACCTGCACATCCTCGCCCGAAATCGCACGGTTCGGACCTGGCTGCTAAGGCAACCGCCAGCCGCAGCCAGATCGCAAAACGCCGCAGCAATCGCATGGCGCTCCACGCCTCTGTCGGGTTAGCCGGGGAAGATCGGCAGAAATGTTCCTTCACCGTGCCGGCCAAGGCCACGAAATTGAATAAGCACGGCGGTGCCGTCCAACTCAGCCGTGAGCTTCTGGTGGGCTCGGTCATTAGCGTAAATAACAAGCATGGCACCGAACTCTCGGCCCGCGTAGTTGCGCAGTTGGCGGCCCTCGAGGGCGTTTGCACCTACGCAATCGAGTTTGTCGAGCAGGACGAGCGGGCGACAACTTTCTGGGGAATTAATTTCCCGCCGAACACTTCAAACGCCTAAACGGGACTTTTCGACAGGGAATAAATTGCCGAACCTGCTCAGATTGACCATTCCAGCAGCGGCGTGTCGAAGCATTATTTCGACATGAAGAAGGAACTCAGCCTGACAGAGACACTTGCAGTCCCTTGTCCAAGGTGCGGAGCCGCTTTGGGAGCGAAGTGCGAACTTAGCACTCTCAGCAGAGGCTCAAGCTTTTAATTTTAAGATTTCTTGAAGGCGCTGCGAGGTAGGCGAACGCCACTGCCTGGGGAGTGACGAGTATTGCAAGTCATGCTGCTAGGCAGTGGGATGGGGCCGTCAAACCGAGTCAAGGAGTGAAATCGCGACGTTCCAACAGTTATGGGAGGGAAACCAAGCAACGGGCACAGAATTCTCCATTGCTCATTCTCCGGACCTTCTGCCTTGAGGGGGGTCACTCTGGATTATCGCTAGACGGGAGTTTCTTCTTCTCTGCCTCGATCCAAGCCGCAATCCGTTCCTGGATGCCGCCGTCGGTACATCCTTTGTGGAGTCGTTCCAGGCGCTCAATCTCGGCCTCGATTTGCACTTTCTCTCGCGGTGAGAAGTCATCCGTTTTGGCAGTCTCAAGCTCGACAGGCTTGTGGCCGGTCGAATCGTTCGTTAGTGGTTTCGGGAGTTGCATGGTTAGACGCCTGCTTTCAGTTTTTTCGCTGGCGAAGGCGTGCGATGAGGTTTCAACTTGCTGTGTTGGAGTCGTGACCGAACTGCCTTTTTCTTGAACGTGTCGTCGGGAACATCTTCTTTGGCAATCTTCTTCACCAGTTCTAACGGAACCTGCTCGAAATGTGTTTTAGATTTCTGCATTGCGATTGCTCCCTTGTGCTCGTCCAAACAGTAGCAGGCTCGAGGTGTGACGGGTCATATTGTTAGGCAGACGGATTTCACTTTAAGCAAAGCTAAACTCTTGAGTTAACGCGACTTGGATGCAATCGTTTTCATGTGAGCGCGTCGTGGCCACCCAACGCCACGGGAATAGTTTTACTTGCACGGGTCGCACTGTTGGGATTACGATTACGTGACGTTAGGTTAACGCTTAATGGAGCGAATCGATGAGTCCCCGGTCCCAGAAATCCCCAATGCATTTCAATACGATGGCGCAGATCGATGTCCCGCAAGGTCGAAATGGAAAGCACAAAGAGATCGTTACGAGAATCCTCTCTGATCTCAATCAGTTAAAAGAGGGGGTTGCACTCAAAGTGCCCTTGGCCGAACTGGCGGAAGGCAAGGAAAATGTACGTGCGGCTTTGAATCGCGCAACCCGCAAGGGGGGGCGCAATGTTGCGACGGCTACTGACGTGAATTACTTGTACGTGTGGAACCAAACGCAATAACAACAATCGCCATCAGTGGCGTGGGGGCATACGTACTCTATGTCCCTCGGGAAGCCTCCCTGGATCAGTTATCGAAATCAGGCGTGGCCGTTCAAAAACTCCTGCCCGCGAAATTCACAAAAATAATACTTCCTACCAGTTCCGCTTGGAGTCGGTCAGAGTGAGCGCCGAGAAAGTCGAATTCGGAGACCAGCCTCCAAACGACATCGGTTTCAATCCGTTCAAGACAACAGTGACGTGGCGGGCTGCACGGTCTTTCGATTGGACACTTAGTGAAGGGCAGGTTACTAGCTTCGGCGCGTTCAGAGCGCGCATGAAATGGTTCGACGCAGTCGGCGCCAATCCCGATGTTTCAGCCGAGGAACTTATGCGTCTCAATCAGGAGAGATTCTGGATTGGAACAGCCTTCGATAGCGCCCTAGACCGCTGGGTTGAGGCGGTGGCGAAACCGCCTGATCCTCCTTTCCATCCGGCTCCGGCTCCGGCTTTCTCCGCGATGAGTCCGCCACCTCCGTTGCCTCCGTTCACACCTCGGCCGGAAAAGCTGCACAAGGACGCGCCTGCGCCCGAGCGCCCGCTTGCGCCTGGCTGCAGCAGGCACTGGAGTCGCCGGAAAGGCAGGGGCAGCCGCCTCTGTGACCCCAGGCACACTGACAGTCACCTCCAACACGATCTGCGTCCAAACAAACTCCGACATGCCTAGAACCTGCTACCCATCGGAGAGCAAAACATACAAGGTCGGCAGAGGCGAGGGCTTGTCCATGATTGCGCAGCGGGTATATGGCGACGCTTCCAAATGTCCGATGATTGCTGCTGCGAACGGCATAAAGCCGCCAAAGTACACGATCTATACTGGGCAGGTTCTTGTTATTCCGTAAGGGTGGGTGTCCGCCCCAGCTGATCAGTTGGTAATGCATGCTGCGGCCTGATTACAAAAATTGAAAGATTATTTAGTTAGCGTACCTCCATCAAGTGTTTGAAGGAATTTACACTGGCGGGCTCCGCATAACGTGCATCTTGGCCACTCCAGGAACCATAGCGACGGGTTGCGGGCGGTCAAACCTTAGCCACCTGCCCACCGAGTCGGGTATCGTGTCCAAAGTCAAGATCAGGATATCGGGGAGGGAGCATTTTGCCGTCCGTATACACCACCCCCCGCGTGAATTGACGCAATCGAACCTGCGACCCTAGAATCAAAGGTGACGGGATTTTTCCTTACAACATCTTAGAACCCATGCCTCTTTACGAGTATGAATGCGAGAAGTGCGGTCATCGCTTCGAAAAAATCCAGAAGTTTTCCGACAAGATGGTCAAGAAGTGTCCAGAGTGCGGCGGACGAGTGGAGCAGATGATCTCCGCGCCTGCCGTGCAGTTCAAAGGATCGGGTTGGTACGTTACCGACTACGCGAATAAATCTCAGGCGCCCGCTTCCGATGGCGGCAATAGCGACTCGAAGAAGGAAGACAAATCCAAGTCGGACGATTCAAAGAGCGATCCTTCCAAGGAAAGCTCCGCTAAGGAGACATCCAAGGAAACGTCATCCAAAGAGACCTCTTCGAAGGAAGACTCTAGAAAGACAAGCTCGAACCGGGTAAGTTCATCCCGGAAACCTGACAAGAAAAGATAAAAAGATAGCGAGCGCTGGCCGAATTTTTCCGCGCTATCGCCCTCTTCCCCTCTACTTCAGCTCCCGCTCAAAGTGGTCTTGAATCATGTGGAATAGATGATCCCGCGACTCGCTTCCGGCTATGCTGTGAGTTTTATTGGGATAGATCATAAGGCGGAATTGTTTCCCGGCGTTGATCAGCGCATTAATCATTTGAACGCTGTTCTGGAAATGCACGTTGTCGTCGCCGGTGCCGTGGGCTATAAGCAGCGCCCCGTGCAGGTTCGCTGCCGCGCTGGTGACATCAGACTCGCGGTAACCTGAAGAGTCGTCCTTGAGCTGACCCATATAGCGTTCTGTATAGATGGTGTCATAGTTGATCTGGTCGCTCACCGGCGCAACGGCAACTCCGGCGCGGAAGCGGTCCGAGTGAGTCATCGCGTAGATCGTCATCGACCCGCCATTTGACCATCCCCAGATCGCCAGGTGGTCTTTATCCAGCTGCGGATATTGCGCGAAAAGCTGGTCGAGCGCAGTCAGCTGGTCCTTCAACTCGATAGCTCCGAACTCATGGCGGATCGCGGTTTGGAATTTGCGGTCCCGACCCGGGGTCCCACGATTATCCACGGCGAAAATTGCGAAACCTTCACGCGCAAGAATTTCATCGAACGGACTTGTCAGTTCTTTCAGGACCATCTGCCCTGCTGGCCCACCATAGATATTTACGATGAGCGGGATCTTGCCGCCGGCCGGCGCATTCGAAGGAAGCAAGAGGCGCCCGTAGAGGGTAGTGCCGTCCTCCGCTTTGAATTCCAGAAACTTCGGAGCGCGGAGCCCGTAATCCGCGACTTCATCGCGCGCCTGCCAGACTGGAGCACACGCCGCGCCCATCGTGCAAAGCGACATCCGCGGCGCAGCTAACGGCGACACGAATGTCTGCTCATAATGTTTGCCATCCTCGGAAAATTTTGCGGAATACATTCCTTCATCGTGCGTGAGTTGCTGCAGGTCCGATCCATCCAGCTTGATCGAGAAGATATGCCGTTGCCTGGGATCGTCCTTGTCGGAGGAGAAAAAAACAGTGCCCGCCGCTTCGTCCACGCCTTCGACTCCGAGCACCTCGAAATCGCCCTGCGTGAGTTGTCGATCCAGCTTCGCTTCCCCGCCGAGCGGGTTCTGCTTATCAAAGCTGTAGAGATACAAGTGAGTGTGCCCGTCGCGCCAGCTCGACCACAGAAGACGGTCGCCAGACTTCAGCACGCGGAAGTCATCATTCACGTTGATCCAGGCACCCGGACTAGTCTCGGAGAGTACTTTCGCCGACTTCCCAGACTTGGCATCGACAAAGTACAGATCCATTTTGTCCTGATTGCGGTTTAGAACTTCAGCCCAGATGATTCCAGGGCGAACCCAGCCGAAGCGTGGGATATATGCTTCGGGATCGTCCGTAAGCGAAACCCAGCGAACTTTACCCTTGTCCGCATCGATCACTCCGAGTTTCACCAGGGGATTCGCATCTCCAACTTTAGGATATTTTTCGTTGTCCACGGTGGGATGCGTGGGGATGAGATTGACGAGCGGATACGTGGGAACCTTGCTTTCGTCCATGTGCAGGAAAACTATTTCTTTGCTATCGGGCGACCAGAAATAGTTGCTGCGCACTGCCAACTCTTCGGCGTATACCCAATCGATGTCGCCGTTGAACAGATTTTCTTCCGTGTCTCTGGTCAGCTGTCGTTCACTTTTTCCGCTCACCGGCCGGACGTAAAGGTTGTGCTTGCGCACGTAGGAAACATGGCTGCCATCGGGGGAGAACTTGGGGTCACCGCTGGGATCAGGCGCCGACGTGAACTGTACAGCGGTGCTGGTCGCCAGATCGAAGAGCCAGAGTTGTCCTTGGGAATCGAAGATCAGGTGCTTTGAATCCGGCGCCCATAGATAGGCCGCGACGTGATAGCGCATGAGTCGTTCTTTTTCCCGTTCGTCTTTCACTTTGTTGTAGTCGGGCGCCAAAGAAGCCAGCTTGGTGGCGCTAACGAGAACTTTCTTTTCGCCGGAAGTTGCGTCCACGTACCAGAGTTCGCCGTGCTCGCCTTCGTCGTCCCGCTGCAGAAATGAGAGCTTGGTGTCATCGGGACTCCATTCCATGGTTTCGGGACCGCGACCACCGAGACCGCCGGGAGCGTAAATCGCCTCAATGGTAAGCGGCTTTACCGGCGACGGCGATTGTGCCCAAGCTGCTTCCCGGGAGGACACAAAAGCGAGAGTGAAAACGACGGCCGCGAGAGCGATAAATTTCTTCACTATGAAATCCCAGGGAACGAGAAGTAAAAGTAAAGCGGAACGAAAGAGTTTACACCGGAAAGCGGCTGCCGTGGACGGTTGCGTCGCTAGTCCGTACAAAACCAGCGTTTCCACGTGTTAGAATCAAACCCGAGCCCTCTCGGGATGCTTCCAGAAATAGAAAACCTGCTGCACCTGCAAGAAGCGGATAAAGCAATCCGCCGCCTGCAGGACGAAATCGCCGAACTCCCCAAACGCGTCGCGGCTATTGAACACAAGCTGGCGCACACCAAACTACAATTGGAAAAAGCTCAGGCCGCGGTCAAAGCCGACGAAGCCGCCCGCCGTAAACACGACACTGTCATCGCCGACCTCCGCGGCAAGATATCCAAATACCGCGACCAATCCCTTGACGTCAAGACCAACGACCAGTACAAGGCGCTGTTACACGAGATTCAGTTTGCGGAGAAGGAAATCGCCGCTACCGAAGACAAGATTCTGGAGCTGATGGTCAATGCTGACGCCCGCGACAAGGAAGTGAAGGCGGCACAAGCTGAGCTGAAAGAAGAAGCGGCCGAGATCGAAAAAGAAAAAGTCGAAGCCCGCCAGCGTACGACCGAGGACGAAAAGCAGCTCACCGAATGGCGTGGCAAGCGCGATCAGATGCGAGCCGGGGTGAACGAAGATCTGCTGCGCCACTACGAGCGCGTTTCAAAATTTCGAGGCAGCGGTATTTCCGAAGTTCGCGATCACAAATGCATGGCCTGCCAGGTTATGCTGCGTCCGCAGACTTATAACGATGTCCGTACCGGGCAGCAAACCGTGGTGTGCGACTCCTGCCAGCGTATTCTGTACTTCAACCCGGCCAACGAGATGCAGGCTCTTGAGCCGGAACATAAACGCTCGCGCCGCCATCATCCCAAAATCGATGCTGCTCAAGCCTGGTACTACCGTCAGGAGTTTGCCGAGGCTGGCGAAGTCCTTCTGTGCTTAACCAATGCCAACGGACAGGCCAGCCGTCGGGTTTTCGACATGGGTACCGGACGCCTTATCGGTGACATCCTCATCCGCGAAGGCGATTACCGCCATGCCTTTCCGGAAGACATCACCGGGGCGATCCGACTCAACGGCAGCTGGTCGGAGGCTGAGATGGAAAACTGGGGCACAGAGATGCCCATGACCGCGCTTGACGCCCTCCACACCGATCTCGAAGCCGCCCGGTACGAAATGGTTTCCCGCAGCTCTTCCAAGTCTGAAATTCCCCCAGCGGTTCCGACGCAGCACGTCGCTAGCTAGTAGGGACCTGATAGCACCGCCGCCCCTGCTGCGGTTCGTTCGCTACCACAAATCCTGTGTTTTACAATTCCCCAATTCCCCGAACCCTTTAGGAGGGTGCGATGCTTTTAGCAGTTGATTCCTACCGGGTAACCGCCAAGTACTACGACGCTGCCTACTCCGCCAAGCAAGATCTCGTGGATCTACCCTTTTACCTTGAACTCGCGGGGCAGTCGCCGGGCCCTGTCCTCGAGATTGCTTGTGGCACCGGGCGCGTCCTTCTGCCGCTGGCTCGCCAGGGGATCGAAGTGCACGGCGTGGACAACTCGCTTCCCATGCTTACGATTTTGAGGGCGAATCTGGCCGATGAACCTCACCCTGTTCGGCAGCGAGTTTCCCTGCATGAGGGCGATATGCGCGATTTCCGTTTGGGCGCGCAATATCCTCTGGTGATGATTCCCTTTCGCCCCATGCAGCACATGCACACCGTCCAGGATCAAGTCAGCGCTCTCCGTACCGCTGCCTTGCATTTGACCGATGCGGGCGTTCTTGCATTCGACGTCTTCTATCCGAAGTTCGAATTGATTCATACAAGAATAGGAGAGGAAGTTGCGGAGATGGAGTGGACTGCGCATCCCGATCCAGATTTCGCGGTGGCGAAAACAAAAACTCTGCGCCGCTATTTCAGAAAAGATCACGTCGACAAGATCAATCAGACTTTTAGCTTCACATTCATCTACCGCACGTTCTTGGAAGGCCAGCTAATCCTTGAGGAGACCGAGGTTTTACAGTTGAGCTACTTTACCTATCCGCACCTGCGGGCTCTCTTCATGCTCGCCGGGTTGGAGGTCTTAGCGGAATACGGTTCTTTCGCCAAGACTGCTCTCGACAACAGCGCCGAGCAGATGATTTTTATGCTGCGGAAGGCGCATCCGCGGACTTGAATGCCTGTCGGGGGCCGGCATTGTCAGTTAACATCGGAGCGTGGTCCGAAAGCCAATCCCGTCTGCTTCCGGCGTCGTTGTGAAGGTTTCGCCTCGCGGAGCCAGTCGCCTGAAAGATGGCCACGTCTGGGTCTATCGCTCCGATATCGTTTCAGCCGATGGAGCTACCCCCGGATCGCTAGTCGCAGTCACCGATCATCGGGGACAGTTTCTTGGCAGCGCTCTCTATTCCAGCTCTTCGCAGATCGCTATCCGTCTGATTTCGCACGAGCCTGTCGCCGACCTAGCTACGCTATTGCGTCAGCGGGTCGCGGATGCCCTTTCCTATCGCGATGCTATCGTCCACGACGCCAATGCGTACCGCGGGATATTCAGCGAAGCCGATTTTCTGCCAGGTTTAATCGTCGACCGCTACAACGACGTTCTCTCGGTGCAAGTTCTCACTCAGGCCATGGACCCCGCCGTCGTGCGCGACACTTTGATTGGAGAACTGACCGAGCGGCTGCATCCGGTGGCCATCGTCGAGCGCGTGGATCCTCGGGTGCGACAACTCGAAGAATTGCCACCGCGTTCTTCTGGACTGTTGCAAGGAGATAAGACCTCCACCGTCTTTAGCATGAACGCCGTCCACTTTAAGTTCGAGGCGCTTGCAGGCCAGAAGACTGGAGCGTTCCTCGACCAGCGCGAAAACTACGCTGCCGCCGCCCAATACGCTCACGGCCAGGCCCTGGACGTCTTCTGCTACCAAGGCGGATTTGCTCTCCATCTGGCCCCGCGTTGCTCTCACGTCTGCGGAGTCGACAGCTCCCGTCCCGCCCTCGAAGTCGCCGAACAGAACGCTGAACTCAATCCCGCGCTGCTCAAGGACCGGGGCAAAGAAATCGAGTGGATCGAAGCCAACGCCTTCGATCTGCTTAAGGACTATTCCTCTTCAGGCCAGCGTTATGACACCATTGTTCTCGACCCGCCGGCCTTCGCCAAGTCGAAGCGCGACCTCGATGCCGCCCTCCGCGGCTACAAAGAGCTCAACCTGCGCGCCCTGAAGATGCTGCGGCCCGGAGGGGTCATGGTCACCTGCTCATGCTCTTATCACGTGAGCCCCCCGGAGTTCATTGCAATGCTCGCCGACGCGGCCCGGGACGCTCGGCGCACTTTGCGTCTTGTGGAGGTTCGCGCACAGGCGAAGGACCACCCGATTTTGCTGAACATTCCGGAAACAGCCTATCTTAAGTGCGTTATTGCGTCCGTAACTTGATGAAAACAATTGTAGTTATTTATATTGACAACGATACGCTCATATTTTATGCTTCCTTTGTGCTGAACAGACATCTAAGCTATTGAACGGCAACGCCGAATTCTTGAATGCCAGCACAAAAGGAGAATATTGCTATGACAGTTCTTACCCGTTGGGAGCCTTTCCGTGAGTTTTCCACCCTGCAGGACCGCATGAACCGCCTGTTCCGCGAGTCCTATAACGAAGGTGGCCGGGATGAGTCCCTGACTGCATCCAGCTTTGCACCAGCCGTCGACGTCTACGAAGACGAGCACAACGTGACCCTGAAGATCGAAGTGCCCGGAATCGATGAGAAAGACATCGACATTCGCCTGGAGAACAACACCCTTACCGTCCACGGCGAACGCAAGATTGAGAAGGAAGAGAAGGAAGAGAATTATCGCCGTGTCGAGCGCCAGTATGGCAGCTTTACCCGCACCTTCACTCTGCCTACCACCGTGGATGCCGAGAAAGTTTCAGCAACCTACGACAAGGGCGTGTTGAAGATCGCCCTGCCCAAAAAGGCGGAAGCCAAGCCAAAGCAGATCAAGGTGAACATCGGCAGCGAGAAGGCCGCTGATAAGACCTTGGAAGCCAAAGGCCCCAGCAAAGCGGCGTAAGCTCGGTGTTGTGTGGGACCGGGTCTCTGGACCGGGTCGTCGAGCGCAGCTCGAAATGACGATTGAC
>DATNKA010000161.1:0-5954 GCA_035603655.1 Candidatus Acidiferrales bacterium
CATTCAATTGAATCTGCCCCAGAATTTCTTCCTCAGCTAATCCTGCGAACCCGCCATAGACTCCAAAACCGGCATTGTTTACCAAAACATCCACCACCATGCCCTCGCCGGCAAGATGATCGAACAAAATCTTCGCCGCCTGTTCTGCAGCCAAGTCCAGCGCCACAGTCTTCACGGTGACCCCAAACTCCTCCTGCAGTCGCACCGCAATCTGCTTTAGCTTGTCGCCGCTGCGAGCCGTTAGCACCAAGTTGTAGCGATCTTTGGCAAACAATTTTGCCAGTTCGAATCCAATGCCCCCGGAGGCTCCGGTAATCAGCACTGCCCGAGTCGTCGAATCCATTTTTGCAGTCCCCCTGCGCGAATCCTAACAGCCCTGAGGACGGCTGGCAGATGGTATAGTGGTATGACCGCTTTCATTGATGGCCAATACTTCCGCCAAGAACCGAGCGACTGATTTTATAAGACTTCTTACAATACAATCTTGAGCTCAAAGAAGACTGATCATGCCAATTGCCACTATCAATCCCGCTACCGGCGAAACGCTGGAGACTTTTCAACCCCTTTCCAACTCTGAGATCGAGCAGAAACTCGAACTAGCAGTCACCACTTTCCGCTCTGAGCGCAAGACCCCGTTCGCAGAACGCGCCCGCCGTATGCTGAAGGCAGCCCAGATCCTTGAGCGCGACAAGGAGAAGTTCGCTCATCTCATGACTCTCGAAATGGGCAAGCCTTACAAAGCCGCCGTCGCCGAGGCCCTGAAGTGCACCACAGCATGCCGCTACTATGCCGAGAACGCCGAACAAATCCTCGCCGACGAAGTCATCGAAACCGGAGCGAAAAAAACCTTTATCCGCTACCGTCCGATCGGACCCGTTCTCGCCATCATGCCGTGGAACTTTCCTTTCTGGCAAGTCATCCGCTTCGCCGCTCCTGCTCTGATGGCCGGCAATGTCGGCTTACTCAAGCACGCCTCCAACGTTCCTCAGTGTGCCTTGGCCATAGAAAGGATTTTCCTCGAAGCCGGATTCCCCCCAGGCGCCTTTCAAACCTTGCTCATCGGTTCCCCACAAGTGGACGCCATTCTTAACGATCCGCGCGTAGTTGCTGCAACCCTGACGGGAAGCGAGCAGGCCGGCATCGAAGTCGGGATTGCCGCGGCCAAGCGCATCAAGAAAGTTGTTCTCGAACTCGGCGGCAGCGATCCTTTTATCGTCATGCCCAGCGCTGATCTCGACTCCGCCGTCGCCACCGCCGTCGAGGCTCGCGTCATCAACAACGGCCAGTCCTGCATCGCTGCCAAACGCTTCATCGTCCATGAAGCCATCGCCGCCGACTTTGAAAAAAAGTTCGTCACCCGCATGAAGAATCTCCGCATCGGCGATCCCTTCGATGAAAAAACCGAACTCGGCCCTCTCGCGACTGCCAGCGCCGTCAAGGACCTCGACGCCGATGTTCAGAAAAGCATCAAAGCCGGCGCCAAACTTTTAACTGGAGGCCACAAGCTAGAACTCCCCGGCAACTACTACGCCCCCACCGTTCTGACCGATATTCCAAAAGAATCCCCCGCCTACCGCGAAGAATTCTTCGGCCCCGTCGCCTCGCTGTTCCGCGTCAAAGATATCGACGAAGCCATCCGCCTCGCCAATGACAGTCGCTTCGGCCTGGGCGCCAGCGCCTGGACGGCTGATGACCGCGAGCGCGAGCGCTTCATCAATGAACTCGAATCCGGCATGGTATTCATCAACAAAATGGTGGCCTCCGATGCCCGCATCCCTTTCGGCGGCGTCAAAAGTTCGGGCCACGGACGCGAACTCTCCGCCAACGGCATCCGCGAATTCATGAACATCAAAACTGTCTGGATCGCATAGCACGCGCCTCTGCAATCCTTCAGACAGACCTACCCCGTGGTCCCCGGTGTCACCTGTGTTAGGGATTTTCTTGGCTTAGGAGTTTCCACTACTCATGGTCGCGATGAACCGTATCCGGGGAGAAGGCCGGCAAGCACACCGCAATGTATTCAGCCCCGCCTTCGTGGGGAGTCGAGTAACGAATCCATTCTCCGGCGTGCGCGATGATCGCCTGGCCAGCGCTTACGTCCAGGGATCCCTTCTTGTGGTCCACGCGCAGCCTGCCCTTAAGGACGATGGTGAACTCGTCAAACGCGGGCGTCTGGCCGGGCTCAAGCCATCCCTCCGGGCTGCGCATGTGGGCCACGCTGGCAGCTGAGGTGTTCGTGTTGACGCGTCCAATATATTCGTCGATCAATTTGGGTTTGTTGCCGGCGGATTGAATACGCATCGGTTGCGGTATCAAGGTAGGCATAGGTTTGGATTTGCAAAACTACGTTCGCCAATTTGAAATTGTGTCACTTCTTAACTCAAGAGTGTAACGCGGCAAAGAGATCAAAGAGAATTCTCCACCGCGTAGAGAATAAACAAACGCAACAGCCACAGTTAAGGACAAGGATGCGGCGTCGGCGGTGTTGCCGGAATCCCCGGAATGTGGGTCGATGGCGTGCCCGGCGTGTAACAGATGCCGGGATCATTATTAGTCGACGGCAGGAATTGCGGCCCCGGCGAAATGGGCTGCTGTGGAGCAGGATGCCGCGCAGCGTCCCGGATCCCCTCAGCCACCTGATCCCGCTCAACCGAAAACGGATGTTGTAACACCACTTCTACAGGCGCGCCGACGTCCAGAAAAAAATTGTGGGAGTTGAAGAGCAGCGCGAGTGAAGCGATCCCTCCCGCGGCCAAGCCGACGCCCCCTCCGATGGCCATCCCTTTTACTCGGTCGGGTGGAACGGTGAAGCTGGAAGTATTGTTCATGCATCCTGGCGTTGGGACCCCGCAACTGGGCGGAAGAGAGGTGTTTATGGTAGTGCCTTGCGAGCTGCTGAGAGAGTAGCCGATCAGTGTGCCCAGTCCGAGCCCCGCTGCAGGCAGCGCGAACGCTCCGATTATTCGGCCCTTGCCCGGATCTTTAATGGCGTAACCATCGCCACTCTCCAGCGCCATAGGTCCGGCGATGGGCGCAACGTAGCCATCAGGATAGGTTATAGACATGGATTGCAGCGAAAGTTCCGCGCGACCGCCGGTACGCGCCAGCTTGTCCACTTTCCCTTGAACAAAAGTGCCCGGCGGAATCACAACTTCATTTTCCGCGACTACCGGCGAAGTGGTTTGCGCGTAAATGTCATCTCCACGATGCACGTATCTGCTCTGTATGGGATGCATGAGCACCAGAGCAATACGAACTCCGGCTGGAACTGTAATCGTCGTGGCATCGCGCGCAGGACTTGCCGAGCCGACTGCGTCCTGGTTTTGAGAATCTTGACTGTGTGAATTTGCCTCCGCCCTAGTTGATTGGTGGGCCAGGCAGCTTGCGGATACCAACATCAATACGCTTATTGCAAAACTTGGTTTGAGTTTTGTTTTGGTCAGAACTAAGAAAGGGCGAAGACGAAGTTTCGGAGACATCGGTGATACCTCCTGAAGGCGGAAACCTTCCCTTCTACTGCGCTTGCCGAGCCTTGAGTCAGCTCTCGCTCATCGTGAACCCCAAAGTCACCGACAAGTTGTATAGAGATTTGGTGCAGAATTGAAAAATATGAGAGGAGTTTTGTAAAAGCATGTCAGCGTGTGATTGAGAATCACATCCGCAGCCATTTCTCCTGCTACCCGCGTTTGCCGCATTGCTGGGCAGCGCCATCATTTACAATCCTCACTTATGTTCTATCGCTCGGATAATCGCTCTCCTGAACAACTGCGCCCAGTTTCGATCATCCCCGATTTCATTACCACAGCCGAAGGATCGGTGCTCATTGAAGTAGGCAACACCCGAGTGATTTGTACGGCGTCCATTGAAGAGACCGTTCCGCAGTTCATGCGCAACACGGGCAAAGGATGGATCTCGAGCGAGTACGCCATGATTCCCCGCGCCACTCTTACCCGCACTTCGCGCGAAGTAGCCAAGGGGCGCCCCAGCGGACGTACTCACGAAATCCAGCGCCTGATTGGACGCTCGCTGCGCGCTGTAACCGATCTGAGCCGGCTCGGGGAGCGCACCATCTGGATCGATTGCGATGTGATCCAGGCAGACGGTGGAACCCGCACCGCCTCCATTACCGGCGCCTTCGTCGCGCTTGGCCTCGCGCTCGAAAAGTTGGTTGAGGCCGGAACCCTGACTTCCGTTCCTTTGAAGGATTTCGTCGCCGCCGTTAGCGTGGGAATTGTGGATGGAGAAATCTTGCTCGACCTCTGCTATGAAGAGGACTCGCGCGCTGACGTAGATATGAATTTCGTAATGACCGCCGGATACAAAATGGTGGAAATCCAAGCCACCGCCGAGCGCCAGGCCTTTGATGAAGCCCAGTTCGCAAAAATGATGGCCCACGCCCGCCAAGGCGTCCAGTCCCTCATCGCAAAGCAGCAGGCAGTGCTGAGCGCTCTGACACTAAGGCAGTGATCGCATTGTGAACACCGAGCCTTTGGCTGGCGCAAAGCTTGGGGCGCAACCTTGGGTAGCGCAGCGTTTGGTGCAGGCGTGGTGGTAGTGCGTTGGGTGGCGCAGCGCTTTCAGCGCTGGATAGATTTCCCACCGTGTGAGAGAGAGCTTTAGCCCCTCGATTTTTTGGTTGCAGAACCGCGGAAGCCAAGTGAGGAACTGCTCCCGGCCCTCACGCTCTATCGAGGACGGGCCTTCGATGCGTCGCGGTCCACTTCTTTTCTCCGCACCTTTCCGCCCTCGCCTCGAGACTCCGCGGCCACCTGAGCTGGATTCTTCCCCAGCGATGCCCCTATAGCCTCTTCCACCGCCCGCAACTCAATCTTCTTGCCTAATCTTCTTGACCGTTTACTCATGCTTACATCATGGCACAACCTGCCCATCAACCACGAAGGGTACGCGCAGATACGGCGATTATGGGTCAAGTAAATTCCGTAGCTCCGCTGCCCCAAACTAAGCAGTGGCCCCGGCCCGATCAACATACAGGTCCCCAAGGCCAGGATCGTCAGACATCCCAGAGTAATTGCATCCATCCCTCCCAGATAAGAACATTCCCGCCGGACCTCATTCCCATGCGCCAACCAGGCCCTTGCTTCCGGATCCATCACGACAAATCCGGCCAGCAGCGCAAATCAGCAGCTTGCGCCTGGCAGGACCCGGCAAGTCAGCGGAAAAAAGAGAGAGAAACATCTCCTCCACCGGTAGCGACCAAAGAATGTCTCAGCTGCCCGGTAGAAAGCCGCCCCCTGCTTCCAAAATGTCGACATGGAAAGTAAGCACGCGGCCAGAGCGCGTCCGAGCCCTCCCGTCTTCGCCGGGACAATGAAGTGGGTCACCAGCGCAGAATGGAGCGCGCTCAGTATCGTCAGCAGCCCCACCAGCAATGGCGCGATGCAGCGCGAACCTCATTTGGTAGAACGCAGCAACGTTCACCGCCTTCAGCATTCCCCAGCGGCGCAGCGTAGTCGACGTGATCAGAAATCCCGAAACCGCGAAGAAAATCTGCACTCCCCGCTGCCCATTCCATACGAGCGAGGAAACAATCTGCTCCGGAATCCCGTTCGCCTACAGCACATCTGCCGAAACAAGCCGCAGGTTGACGTGGTTCATCAACACGAGAAAGATGGCCAGCCCGCGCAGCAAATCCACCCATCCAGGCGTTCCCAGCTACGTCCCGACTCCACCGACTTACCCGAGTTCATGCGCAGTTCCCACGATTCAGACCCCGAGAGCCGTACCCCAAACTTCGTTTTTGTCGATAGGAAATTCCGTGCGGATCAATAACTTCGCAAAACTGAGGGCAGAGGACGAATAACTCATTCCTCACTCCCACTCAATCGTTCCGGGAGGCTTGGAGGTAATGTCATACACCACGCGGTTCACGCCCTTCACCTCATTCACAATTCGAGTGGAAATATTCTTTAAAACCTGGTGCGGCAGCGGGACCC
>DATNKA010000162.1:0-4687 GCA_035603655.1 Candidatus Acidiferrales bacterium
ACCAATACGGCTGGTTCATGGAGCCGACTGTGTTCACCGACGTCGATCCGACCATGCGTATCGCACAGGAAGAAATCTTCGGCCCTGTCGTGTCGATCATCCCCTGCGACGATCTCGAAGATGCCATTGCGATCGCCAACGGCATCGAGTACGGACTCTCCTCCGCGCTCTATACCAAAGACGTGAACAAAGCCTTCGCCGCCATTCGCGACCTCGACACCGGCATCACCTACATCAACGCCCCAACCATCGGCGCTGAAGTCCATCTGCCCTTCGGAGGCACCAAAGCCACCGGCAACGGTCACCGCGAAGGCGGCATCGGCGCGATTGATTTCTATACGGAGTGGAAGTCGGTCTACGTCGATTATTCCGACACGCTGCAGAAGGCTCAGATCGATCGTGGAGAGTAGGAAGGCTTTAACACGAGGGAGCACGGGCGACAACTGCGGGGAGCACCATCGGTTAGACTTACCGGTGATCGTCTGTGACCCGTGTGATTAAGATTGGTTTTTACTTCCATGCCGACCACCCAGACACGCGTAGTTACCGCCGCTAGCCGCCTCGACAATGTTCGCTACGCCATTCGCGACCTGGCCTGCGTCGCCGACGAAGTCATCCAGCAGGGACACAAAGTTTTGCCGCTGAACGTTGGCGATCCGCTCAACTTCGATTTCCAGACTCCGCCCCACATCATTGAAGCGGCCTGCAAAGCCATGCGCGATGGCAAGAACGGCTATGCGCCGTCTCCGGGCATTCCGGAAGCGCTTGCGGCGATTCGCGACGAGGCGATGCGCAAGAGCATCATGACGGTGCACGATGTCTTCGTCACCTCGGGGGTGAGCGAGACGGTTGATCTATGCATCTCCGCCCTGGTCAATCCTGGCGAGGATATTCTTACGCCGAAGCCTGACTATCCTCTTTACTCGGCCGTATTGTGCAAGCTGGGCATCGCGCTCAACGCTTACGATCTGAATGAAGACGATGCGTGGCAGCCGGAACTGGCCGACATCGAGCGCAAGCTTACGGCAAGGACGCGCGGTATCGTGCTGATCAACCCTAACAATCCAACGGGCTCGCTATGCTCGCGGGAGATGCTGGAGCAGGTTGCTGAAATCGCACGGCGGCATAATCTGGTTGTCTTCTCTGACGAAATCTACGACAAGCTCATTCTCGATGGCACTTCACACATCGCATTCGCTTCGGTGGCGCCGGATGTGCCTTGCATCACTTTTGGGGGGATGTCGAAGAATTATCTGGTTCCGGGCTGGCGCATTGGTTGGGGCATCGTCTCCGGCGACACGGCGGCGATGAAGCCTTATACGGAAGGCATTCACCGCCTGTTGCGGGCGCGGTTGTGCGCGAATCATCCCGAACAATATGCCATCAAGGCGGCGCTCGAAGGGCCGCAGGATCATCTGATCGAAGTGCAGGGCAAACTGCGTTCGCGCCGCGATCTTACCCAGCAGTGGTGTGAAGCAACCCCGCGCGTGAGTTGCGTTGCTCCTCGCGGAGCGTTCTATGCTTTCCCGCGGATTGATATTCCGGACGGCGGGATTCCCGAGAGCGATGAAGGCTTCGTCAAGGAACTCATTCGTCAAAAGCACGTCATGGTCGTGCACGGTTCCGGCTTCGGTCAGAAGCCTGGAACGCAGCATTTTCGCATCGTGTTCCTGCCTGATGAGAAGACGCTGAGTGAGGCTTACGCTTCGATTGGCGAGTTCATTCGGGAGAGATACTGAGATCGTCGATATTGGCTGCCCGCAGGGCATCTTCCCATTCTTTTTCCAGCCCTGGCTCGTGAATCCATTGTCCCAGATACGAGCGATTTAACCAGCCCCATTGTATTTTAGAATTCCTGCTGCGTCTTCGATCCTGCCGTTGCGATTGAGGGAGCCTCGACCATTCGAGCTTGGACCGTATGACGTTCTCAGCGCTGGCGACGGAGAGAGAAATTCCTTGCAAACTCAATCGCCGGCGGCCGAACTCCTCCTGGCTGAAGGCGCGGGATCTGCAGATAGTCATGCCGATCTTCCAGCCGGTTCTCAAATCGATGACATTGAACATGGACTCCCGCTCGAACGGCATCGAGCGCCTCGTCCACGTCGCATAGTGTTCGCCGCTGGGTAGCCCTGGATGAGCGTTTGCCATTGTTGTGGAGTGGCTGCGGTCACGAGGTCCATGTTCTGCGTGGAGCGCAGGAAGCCGTAATAGGCGCTGGCAAATGATCCCGTCAGCATGTATGCGACGCCCGCGCGATCCCGCGCCAGGGTTATCCTTTGCAAGACTTCAGGAAAGTTCATTGCAGGCAGGCGGGCAGCGGCGCAGGAAGGCAAGCCTGCGCAACTCGCGAGCAATGCGCGTTTCCGGCCGTTCGGATGCTCATGACGTATCCGCTCCCGGCTCAGTTCGCGGGCGAACAGGCTCATCTCATAAGAGAGAAGCAGCCGCTGCTCGCCCGACATCGCCGGTTGAACATCGAGTTGCAGGGCTTGCGTCGCAGGGCTTGTGTCGCAAATGGGCGCTGGAAAATGGTAACGTGCGCTCCCTGATTCACCTCTGAAGTCGCGGAAGTTCGAGAAATTAAATTGCTAGACTCGCGTCGATGTCCTTAAGAGTATCCATGAGGTCGCGGGCAGACAGCAGGTTCCTCCACTTCGCTGTTGCCAGCGCTCCAGCTGCGGCCGGAGTGACAACGGCGGGGGATTTCCAACCAAATCAAAGCGAGGGTAGCTTCCGACAAAGACCCTACAAAAATCAAGTCAAAGGCAAACCGACAGGAGTGTCCGTCCCCCACGAGCCCGATAGAATCGTTCTGAAGCGGAAGGGATGATCGAGCGATGAAGGTTTTGATTTTTGGAGCGACGGGAATGGTGGGGCATGGAGTGTTGCGGGCGTGCTTGCTCGATCCGGATGTCGAAGTAGTGCTGACGGTGGGTCGAACTGCCACGGGCGTCCAGAATCCGAAGTTGCGGGAGATTGTGCATCCCGATTTATTTCACTATGAGGGGATCGAGAGCGAGCTGGCGGGGTTTGACGCTTGCTTCTTTTGCCTGGGCCAGACCTCTTACGGGATGACAGAAGAGGATTACGAGCGCGTGACTTATGGGATCACGATGGCGGCGGCGGAGGCGCTGTGCAGGGTGAAGCCGAAAATGACCTTCATTTATGTCTCGGGCGCGGGGACCGATAGCTCGGAGCGGGGGAAAAGCATGTGGGCGAGGGTGAAGGGGAAGACGGAGAACGCGTTGCTGCGGATGCCGTTTGCGGGGAAGTATGTGCTCCGTCCCGGAGTGATTGAGCCGGTGCATGGAGCGCGATCGAAGACTCGGCTGTATCGAGTTTTTTATACGCTGGCCAAGCCATTGTTGCCGGTGGTGCGGCGGGCATTTCCTGCGTCTGTTTTGACGACAGCGGAGATTGGGCAGGCTATGTTGTGGGTGGCGAAACACGGGTATGCCAAGCGAGTTTTGGAGAGCTGGGACATTCGGGCTGTGGTGGGAAATCTGGATCTTTAAACCCAAAATCCTAAGAATCTTAAGAACAGGGGGCACGCGGGAAAACGGCAGGGCACGGTTTCGATAGCCGCCCGCGCCTTGAGCCGAAAAAAATCCCCCCACCCGGGAAAAGCTTAGACCGGGCCCTTACTTTCAAATTTTCACTGTCCTGCTGACTTTGACTCTCCTGCAGTGGTGTCGAATTCCTCTGCCATCCAGTGCTGCAGTGCGGTGATGTTTTGTGGGCGGCCCATAAAGTTCTTCACCAAGTCGTTTGCCGACATCGATCCGCCGGGCTCGAGGACTATGCGGCGGTAGCGCATGGGGGCGTCTCCCGCGAGGAGGTTTTGATGATCGAATTGCAGGAAGAAATCTTCAGCGATGACTTTATCAAAAAGATAGGTGTAATAAGCGGACGAATAGCCACCGAGATGGCCGAAAGAGGCCCACGCGTGAGTGTCGGGTAGGGGAGTGAAGAGGGTGTAACGGCGAGCGTCATCGAGGGTTACTTTGTCGAGATCGACATCCTCAGGCTTGGTTTTGTAGATGTCGTAAGAGATGGCGCTGAAGGCATTTTGGCGGCCGGCCCAGCCGCCGCGTCCGAAGGCGGAAGCGCGGTTCATGCGGGCGACTAATTCGACGGGAATGGGCTCTCCGGTTTTGTAATGGCGGGCGAATTTGGCGAGGACCTGCGGGCTGCGAATCCATTCCTCGAGCATCTGCGAGGGAGCTTCGACGAAATCGGATTCCATGGCGATACCGCTGATACCGGCCCACTGCTGGTGACCACCGAGGATGTGGTGCATGAGGTGACCGAATTCATGGAAGAAAGTTTCGACGTCGCCGTAATCCATGAGGCCGGGATCGGTGGCGGTGGGCACGGGGAAGTTGCAGACGAGGATAGCTTCGGGCAGTTGTTTGCCGCGGATGCCGTCGAGCACCGGCGCCATTTCGGCGTGGCTGTATTTGCCGGGGCGCGGATGCATGTCGAGATAGAAGCGGCCGATGGGCTTGCCGCTGTCTATGACGATCCAGGTTTCGACGGCGGGATCACACGAGGGAATATTTTGTTCTTGCCGGAAGCTGACGTGGAAGAGGTCGGCCGCGGTGTCAAGGATTCCCTGCTTCACCTCCATGAAGGGAAAGTACGGGCGGACGGCTTGCGAGTCGAAATCATACTTGCTGCGACGCAC
>DATNKA010000163.1:0-3744 GCA_035603655.1 Candidatus Acidiferrales bacterium
AGGTACTCGTCCGAACAAGGCCGACGATAGCTGCCGGATTCTTGGAGGCACGTTGGATCGAGAATCGGCCGTCCGGTCATAGTAGTCGCCTATTGTATCGTCGCCGAGGGGTTCATCGGCCTTTGCCCTCAACATTGACGACGAGAGACTGCGTCCGACGCCACAGAGAACGACAAGCTCACAATTTCTGTGCTCCCCGCCGAAATCGTCGAGTCCGATGACGCACTCCGGGTTCGCTTCGTGGAACGTTATCTCCGCAGAGAAAGCTCGCTCAAGCAGCAGCCGCATCTCCTCGGGTTGGGACGCAACCCCTTGCGGTCCCAAGATCGCGCCGATTTATGCGGAACTGATCAGAATCACCACGATCACGGGCAATTGTGACCAGGCTGCCGAATTTGTGCGCGAAGCCGAACATTCTTCAGGGCGCTGGCCAGGAATAACGCCTACCGGCCAACCGCGGAAGCGGCCGATAGTTCAATGCATGCGGCAAGCAGCGACTGTCGATCACCGCTGGCGAGCGCAGAAAGCCTGTGCCGAAGGGGCGGGACTGGTTCCACGCTGCGGCGGATTGCGTTTCTGAACCTTGCATATGCATCCGCCGAGTTGGGAGATTACGCAGAAGCCATCGACTCCCTTAAAGCCGCCATGGAGAATGGATCCGCGTGGTCGGATTCAAAGGTATTGCGGAACAGACTGCAGGAACGCGCGAACTCACAACGAGAGAAGGCCATTCCCCCTCCGTGCCAACTTCTCTGAAACAGTGTAGTACTCTTAAATTAATGAGCGGTAGGGCGAGAAAGAAATAAGGATGAGATGAACGGGATCTTGGTGTTGTTCTTGCGCCATCAAAGCGGAACTTTCTACTTTGCGCAAAGAAGAACTTCTCATGTTGCGACGACACGATTCATTGCAGGGCGGCCTGCTATCGAGGGCAAATTTGTTCTGGACATAAGCTCCGGCGGCACTGATCCTGAACAAGCCGTTCTTCGAAAGCGAACACTTCTTGACACCGGACCGGCATACCGTGCCGTGGCTTGAGGGGCAAGGCCTTAGGTGCCGGCATCGATGCCTCAGTTGGTCGAATTACAGGGATCCAACTCGGGGCATTTCTTGATCAAGAATCCAGGGAGGGATTTCCTTTCGCGCTGCCAACGGTGCTTTTGCTTCGACGGAATCGCAAGGGAATATCGGTGCCATGATCCTGGAAAAACTCAAGATTATTCTCGACTACAAGAACAACAGAGTCATTCTCGAGCCTAATGCTCGCTTCGATGATCCGATTGATTACATTCGGAGCGGATTGGACATTGAATCAGTTGGAGAAAACTATCAGACATTCAAGATCAAGCTGTTGCGGAGGATCCGCCTGCGTCAGACGCCGGACTTCGCGTGGCGATACGCTGATCGCAATCGAGGGACAGCAGGTGAGTGAACTCAGCCTGTCCGAGTTGCGGTTCAAGTTGCAGCACGCAAAGGCGTGTGAACCGCTTGTTGAGGGGACGGCGCGAGATTTAAAGTTCCTCTGAAACTTCGCGACTTGGTTTAGAAATCAGCTGCAGTATGCACGAAGAGAAATTGAGCATGCTGTCAAGAAAGAAACGAAGGAGCCAATCTCGTGAATCGTCGATGCTATCTCACATGGGGAATATTTCTTGCAGGCCTGGTGCTGAACGCGGGCGCTCAGCAGTCAGCTCCCGCGCCCGCTCCACCTCCGCTGGTGGGAACGCTCGCGGCGCATCCGGACTGGACTGCGGCGAAGAATCCGAGCGACGTGGACACAGTGGATCACCTCGTCGCTTCGCTCTATGACGTGATCTCCGGCCCTGCCAGCAAGCCTCGCGACTGGGATCGCTTCCGCTCGCTGTTCCTGCCAGATGGGCGGCTTGGCATCGTTGTCCCAGAAGTGCCCACCACAAAAGATGCACCCGCGCGCAAAGGCGATGCCGTTTTTCTGACTCCCGACATGTACGTCCAACGAGACGACCCCTACTTCAAGACGCACGGCTTCTTCGAGCGAAGTATCGCGAACCGCGTCGAGGAGTTCGGTAATCTCATCCACGTGTGGAGTACATACGAAAGCCGGCACGAGGAGAATGATAGCCAGCCGTTCACTCGAGGCATCAATTCAATCCAGATTGTGCATTCTCGAGGACGCTTCTGGATTGCTAGCGTCCTCTGGGATGATGAACGACCAGGGCTGAGGCTGCCCGAAAAGTACCTCAAGTGAACGGTGATCTGTGCACTGAAGGCCCGACTACTTCGACAACGATGTCATTCCTTACGACGTATCCACACCAATGCCGATAAGTGCTGTTTTTCTGTCCGCGCCAGCGCCCAGGCCGCAATTCAGACTCTCCGATGAACTCTCTGGAGGTGTAATGACGGGCAAGTTCCAGATGCACATGCCGCGTCAGAGTGAATGGCACACCTACCTGGAGTGGAGCGGGGGGCGCTAATAACGATAACCGCTAGTGCTGCATCGGATGCGCACACCTGGTAAGCGGGCGGTAGGTTTGGGAAGTCCGGGGGGCGCGTCCGATACAGCTGTTTGAAGGAAGCCGCCTGTGGGTGGGGGAACTCAATGGAATTTGAATCGATTTTGGTCTCAAAAGCCTTGCCAGACAGTGAGTTTCGCCAAAATCCAGTTATTGAGGCTCATCGATATATGACATCTCTGCAACCATGGGCTTGATCGTACCTCCGGCGCCATCCGTTCTTCAAGAGCGAAGTTTCGAGGCGTGCGTCTATAAACGCGAAAGCGTCTGCCGCAAAGCGGCTTCGTTCAAACGGGCTTCGGGAAGATCAAGGCTAATCTCCTCGCAGCTGACTTCTGGCCCGGAATAGTTTCCTGATTGCTCGTTACACCCAAGGGGCGCCAAGTCTACTGCTCCGCGCGCTTCGCCCCACTTAGAAGCGATCTCAAGCGGAAGTACAACGTCTGCCGATCATCCTGAGCCCGGAAGAAGTCGCATCCGGCTTCGCTTGAATTCGGGCCTGGGAATAGATTTCCAGTGTGCACCGGCAGTTCGCGTGCCGCATGAGTTCCTGCACGACCTTTGCGTTTTCTCCATTTGCCGTCAACATCGTTGAGAAGCTGCCGAATCCTGGAATATGCCGAATCTAGCTAGTTGGTTGAAACTACGATAAGTACGCACACGTCGGACTATGCCGAATGCATCCCGGATGACGCGGGAAAGAAGAATATCTGGCCAAGCCGTCGCATTCTGGACAACGTCGTCGGAGTCCGCTTGAAAGCGTAACTTTCGGTTGGGCCATAACTCGGGCAGTGAGCTTTTCGAGGCACTCTTTGTTTTCAGAGTCTATTTTTACTAACGCCTAAATTTCGGTGCGCTTTAGCAGATAATCGAGGCCCCCGATGCGGAACCAGCGGTAGCCGTAGGGCTCAAGCAAAATGCGATGCTTGCCGGATGCGTCGGGAGTGCTGTGATCGTTCGACAGGAGATTGACGAGCTGGCCATCCACTTTCGCGCCAGCCCGGAATTTAACTTCTGTGGGAGTAGGACTTAGATTGTGTACGAATAGAACGGAATTGTTGCGCCAATCGTAGCGGAGTGCAAGCACCTCGGGTTTCCCCGTCCCGAGGATTGAAAAATCGCCCCAACCGATCTCGGGAACCTCTTTCCTCATGCGGATCATGCGTTCGGTCCAGTCCATGAGGGAGTTGGGATCGCGCTTCTGCGCGGCGACATTTACGTGCTCGAAACCGTAAGGGCCTTCGGCGAT
>DATNKA010000164.1:0-4280 GCA_035603655.1 Candidatus Acidiferrales bacterium
GGGCATAGGCGCCCAGATAATTCCCCTCCGGGCCGAAATGGTTGTAAACCACATCCAGCAGAACCATGACGCCGCGCTCGTGGGCAGCTTGCACCAGTTCCTTCAGGTCTTCGGGGCGGCCGTAGGTGCTATCGGGCGCAAACGGAAACACGCCGTCGTATCCCCAGTTTCGCCGCCCGGGGAAATCAGAAACCGGCATCAACTCGATCGCAGTAATGCCCAGTCCTGCAAGATAGTCGAGTCGCTCTCTGACCGCGGAGAAAGTTCCCGCTTCTGAAAAAGCTCCAACATGCAATTCATAGATGACCGCTTCGTTCCAGTCGCGGCCATGCCATGCCTCATCTTTCCAGTTGAAAACATCGGGGTCGATAACTTCGCTTGGTCCGTGAACGTCGCGAGGTTGAAAGCGGGAGGCGGGGTCGGGGACTTCTTTTTCCCCGTCGATCCGAAAATAATACAGGGTCCCGGGCCCTGCCGCATCGGTGGTCAGTTCAAACCAACCTTGATCGCGCCGCTCGAGCGGAATCGGTTTGGACCCTTTGACGCCTGCGAAGGAAATTTCAACCTGATGTACGGCGGGAGCCCACAGGCGAAAGCGAACACTCCCATCCGCCCGGTATTCGGCGCCGAAGTGCATGTTATGACGGCGCTTCATTGGATTCTTCCTTCGGCTCTTCCCTGGATTCTTCCTTCTTGCCGTTCACGTGCCGCTCCATCAGGACCACCATGGATCGTGCCTGCAACGGATAGGCTGTGCCGGACTCGTGCGTATCAGCCGCGCGCAAACCGCCTTCGTGCGAAGTGTCCATCCAAGCGATCCAGCGCGAGCCCTTGCGGATTGCAGGCAGAGTGAAGGCTACGTCCTCATGGTGAGAATTGAGAAGCAGAAGGAAATCTGTGTCGCTAAGTTTCCGTCCGCGCTCATCGGTCTCCTCCAGTCCCTGGCCTGAGAGAAACATTCCCAGGCCGTGGACGGACGGATCATGCCATTCGTCTTCGCTCATCTCATTCCCAGACGGGTTGAGCCATAGAACATCCTTTACATTCGCGCCCTTGATCGGCCGGCCCTGAAAAAAATGCCGGCGACGAAAAACGGGATGGCGCTTGCGCAGATTTATCATGCGCTGAACGAACGCCAGAAAATCGCGCTCCTCGGGCTTCAGATCCCACTTCAGCCAGCTAATGTCGTTGTCCTGGCAGTAGGCGTTATTGTTTCCGTTTTGGGTATGGCCAATAGCATCTCCGGCATACATCATGGGCACGCCCTGGGAGAGTAGGAGCGTTGCCATCAGATTCCGTTTCTGCTTGGCTCGCAAGGCCCCAATACTGGGATCGTCAGTTGGACCTTCTGTCCCGCAATTCCAGCTCCGGTTATCGTTATTGCCGTCGCGATTGTTTTCGCCATTCGCTTCGTTGTGTTTTTCGTTGTAACTGACCAGATCCTGCAAGGTGAAGCCATCATGCGCCGTGATGAAATTGACGCTGGCATACGGACGCCGTCCGCTATGCGCATAGAGATCACTCGAACCCGTGATGCGATAAGCGAGATCTCCCACAACTCCTCCGTCGCCCTTCCAATAAGAGCGCACGGTATCGCGGTAGCGATCGTTCCACTCCGCCCAACCGACAGGGAAATTCCCGACCTGATAGCCTCCTTCTCCCAGGTCCCAAGGTTCCGCAATCAGTTTCACCTGCGAGAGTATCGGGTCCTGATGGATGATGTCGAGAAAAGCGCCCAGGCGATTGACTTCATGAAGTTCGCGGGCCAGCGTCGCGGCGAGATCGAACCGGAAGCCGTCCACGTGCATCTCCAGAACCCAGTAGCGCAGGCTGTCCATGATCAACTGCAGCACGCGCGGATGCTGCATGTTCAGCGTATTTCCTGTGCCTGTGTAATCTTTGTAGTAGCGTCGATTCTCAGGCGTGAGGCGGTAGTATGTGCTGTTGTCGATTCCTTTGAGCGAGAGCGTGGGGCCAAGATGATTGCCCTCGGCGGTGTGGTTGTACACCACGTCCAGAATCACTTCCAGTCCCGCGGAATGCAAGGTCTTCACCATGGTTTTGAATTCGCGGATGGTGGGTGTCGCCAGATAACGAGGCTCAAGGGCAAAAAAGCCGATGGAGTTGTAACCCCAATAATTGCGCAGACCACGCTCCACGAGGCGGCGGTCGTCCACAAAACTGTGCACTGGCATCAATTCGATGGACGTCACTCCCAGGCGCGTGAGGTAGTCGATTACAGGCGCTGTCGCCAGCCCGGCATAGGTCCCGCGCAAGTGGGCGGGAACGTCCGGGTGGCACATCGTGAACCCTTTTACGTGGAGTTCATAAATCAACGTCTTGTGCCAGGGAATGTTTGGAGGAGCGTCCGCCCCCCAGGTAAAAGCGGAGTCAATCACCCGGTTCTTCGGCATTCCAGCCGCATTGTCGCGCCGGTCGAAAGACAGGTCTTCCTGCTTGTGTCCCACCTTGTAGGCAAAGTGTGCGTCGCTCCAGTGAATAGTTCCCTGAATCTGCTTACCGTAAGGATCGAGAAGAAGCTTGTTGGGGTTGAAACGGGCACCTTGTTCCGGAGCATAAGGCCCGTAGGCGCGGTATCCATACAATTGCCCCGGACGCACTTCGGGCAGATAGCCATGCCAGACCATGTCAGTCTGTTCGGGAAGCGGGATGCGGACGGTCTCGCGTCTGCCTAAAATATCGAACAAGCATAACTCCACCTTCTCGGCGTGTTCGGAGTACAGCGCGAAATTGACGCCTTCGCCGTCCCAGGTTGCGCCCAAAGGGTAAGGCCGGCCGGGCCAGACGATTGGTGAAGGAGGACCAGCCATCTATTCCTGGCTCCTCGGCCGGGATCGGCGCTTCGAGGAGCGCGATGCGTTAGGATCGAGCGCCAACTGCATGGGTCCTGGCTCCTCAAGCATATGAAGAGGATAGTCGTTGAAGACGGCGCCGTATAGCTTGTGAGCCGCTATTTGAATTGGCCGGCTTGCGGTGGCAATTCTTCTTTGTGCACAAAGCAGCACAATACTACATAATATGCGTGAGACGGTAGTTCGATGCCATTTACGGCGGTGGAGTTTTCCCCTAAAGCGAAGCCCTCGCCTATCTTCCAAAGATGGCAGGTGGAAGCGCGGCCTTAGTCACTCTCTCTTCCTCTTCTTTTTAATTTATTTGCAAGTTTCTTTATCCCTTTTTCCCGCGCGATATTCACGATGCCTTTTGCATCGTCGTAGAGGCTGTCGCGCAGAACAGTGACAAGCCGGGCTTTGACCTTTGCCCGGGCCACAAGGGGCGGGGGAACCCGGATAGTGGCGGGTGTTTGTGAACATGTCAGCGTGCTCCCGGCGAAGCTGGCGTGCAGATCGAGATCAGATGCTTGAGACATATGTCCACTGGCTTGTGCACTGATAGCAAAAGCACGGACGACTGCGAGCGCCGTAAAGTTGTATCCGCGTTGCACATCTCTACCTCTTTTCCTACCCCGGACGCTGAGGAATTAATTCCGAACATTCCAGCGCGCGAACAGGAGATGAGGTGTTTCCCGGCAGTGGTTGCCCCGTACCGGAATCCCCTGCGAGTGATACTGCGTCCGCAGTATCAAAACGCCTTCCCGAAGGGGCTGCCGCGAGTCGCGCAATTGCGATGGTGGGGGGGGGGAAGTTTAGTGAGCTTCGGCTGTCAACTCATCGATCCGGACATTGGTGGTTGTTGCAATTCGCAATCACCCTTAGAGTCACTTCGCCTCGCGCTCTGGACCGCTCGATCTGGTTGACCTGACAAAGGTCGAGCCGGCCCTCTACATCAGGAATGCTCTTTTCTTGTTTCTTGTTCTGGTGTGGGCAGCCTTCGTTGCGCTATTGCTCCGCGCACGCTTTCCCCGTTTCGCCGCAGTTCGTTTGGCTTGCCGAGAGAGTGCTGCCGTACTGGCGGAGCGATGACCTTCATGCTGCAATGCCTTTTCCGTCGCCTGCGAACGTCTGCTCGATGGTTTGCTCCGGCGCTCAGCGGCTCGTTCATCTTGAGTCGCTTTTTTCCGAACTGTGGAGATCCTTTTGGGGCAGGCAGTTTTACTCCCGCTCGACGAGCCTTCGATAATCCGATGGCAATTGCCTGCTGAGGTGATCGGGCCCCATGTTTTCCCTCGCGAACGTGATGAATTTCTTCTCGTACGAATTCTCCCGCTTGCGTCGACGGAGATTTTCCCTCCCGTGCGTCCTGTCGAGCTCGCTTAATGGTTTGTGGTTCTGGCATATATCTAACCTCGCTAGGTATAAAGC
>DATNKA010000165.1:0-7753 GCA_035603655.1 Candidatus Acidiferrales bacterium
GAGACCGCCGGCTACATTATTGTCGGGGCGGTGTGCGAGCGAATCACCTTCTGGGCATTCTTGCTCTGTGAACTCTTCATCGGCGCAATACTTTACCCCATTTCCGGCTGCTGGACCTGGGGTGGAGGATGGCTGTCGCAAGTCGGTTCCACGCTGAATCTGGGACACGGCTACGTCGACTTTGCCGGGTCCACAGTGGTCCATGCCGTCGGCGGTTTCTGTGCCATGGCCCTTGCGATTATTTTGGGTCCGCGACTTGGGAAGTATGGACCGGGCGGGAAGATCCGCGTTTTTCCTGCGCATAACATTGTGTATGTCGTGACCGGAACCTTCATTCTCCTTTTCGGATGGATGGGATTCAACCCGGGCTCCACCCTGGGAGCAACCGACCTTCGCATCTCCGTGGTTGCTGTGAACACGAATCTGGCCGCCGTTGCCGGCTCCGCCGCGGCCATGCTTCTGTGGTATTGTGCGTTCGGAAAGCCCGATATAACCATGGCCTGTAACGGCATGCTGGCTGGATTAGTCGCCATTACTGCTCCCTGCGCTTTTGTGTCGCCCACGTCCGCGACCGTCATCGGCGTCATCGCGGGCTGCCTGGTTTGCGGAGGCGTTCTATTCAATGACCGGGTTCTTAAGATCGATGATCCCTGCGGCGCGATTTCGGTGCACGGTTACTGTGGTTGGCTGGGAGCAGTCAGCGTGGGCGTTTTTGCCGACGGCGCCTACGGCCAAGGATGGAACGGCGTGGGAGCGACATCGTATCTGGGACGAGCCGGCCAAGGTGTGACGGGATTGATCCACGGGGATACGCGACAGTTCTGGTGCCAGCTCATGGGAGCAACTTTGTACGCCATCTGGGCATTCGGTGCCACCTACGTCGTCTTCTGGAGCGTCAACAAAGTGAAAAGCATGCGAGTAGCGCCGCAGGCGGAAGAAGAAGGCCTCGACTATCCCGAGTTTGGGATGGCAGGTTATCCGGAAGACGCGGTGGTTCCGGCTCCTTACTAGGGGACTTCAAGTCAGGCGCAATGTCAGCGATGGCAACGGCAGTCCCTCGACTTCGACTGTCCAGACATCGCCTCTGTCGGCCGTGTGTGCCCCCGTAAGCGTTCCGGAGCTGACGATTTCTCCAGCTTTCAATGGCTCGAACCGAAACCGGCGCTCGATCGCCGCTCCAAGTTCTGCCAGGCATAAAGCCGGATTCTTCAAAGCGTTTCTGCCGGATCCTTCTTCCACAAACTGCCCATCCTTCGACATGCGTACCTTGAATCGCGGCAACTCCTCGACCAGTTTTGAGATGAGTTCTGGTCGAATTTGCATCTTCTCGCCGATCACGAGAGCGGCATGAAGCCCAAACGATGCGACAAGATCACCAGGCTGAAACTTCCATTCTGGAAAGGGACAATCGATGATCTCGAATCCCATCGCCAGCCAATCCGCGGAGGCGAGCGCAGCGGCCGCGTCAAGGCCCTGGCCTGTGAACGCCTGCTTTAGACCGAAGACAATCTCGGGTTCGATTTTCAGCGATCGGGGATGTGCGACGGATAATGCCGCCGAATTGTTTTCGCTGTAATGTACAGTATCGTCGTACATGTGAGCCCAGACCAAGGTCTCGAGCTTGAGCGCACGCCACATCGCTTTGTTGGCATAACCAACCTTGCGACCGACCGCTCTGTGTCCCTCAGTTTCGCGGAATCCCTTGAGCATTAATTCGACCGCATAAGCCGTGTTGAGGTCAAAACCAGGCCGCGCCGAGGGAGCGATCGGAACCATCTTGCCCGTCCGATAGGCCGACATCAGTTCAAGCGCCAGAGCTTCAGCATCGTCGTGCGACATAATTACCTTTGGCTTTCCACTACAAAGTCGGTCAAGTTCATCGCCAGCTTGAAACCGGTGGCCGCACCGGGTTGCGGATCCGTATCTTACCACTGGTGGTTTTTTGAGCCTCCCACGCGTCGAGCAACCTAAGAGCGCTGCCTGACCCTAATGTGATAACAGCTTCCAAGAATACCTCGGTCGAGTTCACGCGAAAATGATGGTAACTTGGAGGCAACTACTCGTGTCACCCCAGTGTTCCCGTGGTCGGCAGGCGTTTGATAGAGATCAAGACAAAGTTGGAGGCCAACGATGAAGGTCCCTGGTAGATTTTCGTCGGTAATTGCTCAACTACTTTTAAGGCACTGTTTGTTGCCGAACATTTATATCTATTCGTTTTTCGTTTGTACACTTTGCCTGTACGGCATTGCTGCCGTGGCTCAAAACGCGATTGTCCTGGTAGGATCCGGATCGAGTGTGCCCGCTCCTCTTTTCAGCCGGTGGACGCAGGAGTACGGCAAGCGCAACCCCAATATTCAGATGCGGTACCTCCCCGTAGGGACCAGTGAAGGGATCAAACAGATCTCTCACGGTGCGGGCGATTTTAGCGCCGGGGAATCCCAGCTCACGGAGAAGGAACGGAAAGAGAACAATTTAATCGAACTGCCAGGGGTGCTCATCGGGATTGTTCCCATTTACAACCTTCCCGCGATCCACCAGGAGCTGCGCCTTTCGGGGGAGGTGCTGGGGGAAATTTTTCTCGGCGAAGTGAAAACTTGGAACGCGCCGCAGATCACCAAGCTCAATCCCGAGATCACTCTGCCAAGTCTTCCGATACGGGTAATCAACCGTCCTGCTGGCAAAGGCTCCAACTACGTGCTTACCGATTTTCTCTCCAAGGTGAATTCCAACTTTCGCGCCCAGGTTGGCGTTACTCCTTCGCCGAAGTGGCCCGTCGGTGAATCGGCGGAGCGCAGTTCGGATATGGCGGATAAGGTAAAAAGCACGTCCGGCTCCATCGGCTACGTCGAGTATCAATATGCGGTGAAGGGCGGTATCTCGCAAGCTGCGGTCCTGAATTCCGCCGGTAAGTTCGTGAAAGCTTCCAGCGAGAGTATTGTCGCGGCGTGCAAAGCGGCAGAGGAGCCGCGCTGGAATAACTTCTCCGCCACGCTCGTTGATGTCGCGGGAGCGGATTCTTTTCCTATCACCAGTTTCAGCTGGATTTACCTTCGAAGTTCGTCCTCTGATTCCTCTCGTGCGGCTGCATTGCAGGATTTCTTAAATTGGATTTACACGGACGGCCAGCAATACGCGGTTCAAGAAGGCTACTCCGAACTGCCGCCGCCGCTGCTCGCGGCCGTGAGAAAGAAAGTCAAAGAGTTGCGATAAGAGTCCTGTTGCAACCAACAACGCAGCCACCCTGGATAGGTTTTGCTGCGCTAGCGGTGGAGAAATCATGAAGGATTGTTTCTTATTCGCTTGCCTTGCTGGGCTGTCGGGTCTGGCCTTGGCGCAAAACCCTGCAGCCTCCCCCAAGATGGGCGAGAGCCGGCCCTCCAGCAGTGTTTCTGCCGACTCCAGCCTGAAGGATATGTTTGAATCGAAGATCAAAGTCGAGTGGGAAGCTATAAAGAACAAAGACAAGAAAGCGTATGGCGATTTGTTGGCGGATGATTATGAGGGTGTGGAAGTGGATGGCAGAGGTGAGCGGAACAAAATTCAGGCCGTGAACGAAATGGCGGAGCAGAATGTCTTTAGCTATACGCTGTGGGGAATGAAGCTGGTTCCGCTGGGCCCTGACGCGGCTTTCGTCATCTACGAAAGCACTATGCAGTTCCCGCCCAGAGCGCAAGTACGCTACTCGAGGGTTTACATCACAGAACTCTGGATGAAGCGCGGCGGGCAGTGGAAGGAAGTGCACTATCAGGAAACTCACGTCAAGTAGCTCTCCCTCCACGACAGATCGGAACCAACCTCTATAACCGTCCTGCCATCCCAATTTGCAGAGGACAAGTCTATGCGAACCTTTTTATGCGCTCTGCTGCTCTCGGGCAGCTTCCTCCTGGCGCAAGACAGTTATCCCCCAAGCACCGGCCAACACGATGCGACCGATTCCAAAGGCCAGGTAACCGTGCAGGGATGCGTTGGACGATCCAGCGGCGATTACGTACTGACCAAGCAGAACCCGGCCATGACATACGAACTTCAGGGCACCCACAAGATAAGGCTTCGCAACTATCTGGGCCAGCGCGTGGAGGTAACCGGGAGCGAGTCGCCGACAATGAGCACAAGTTCAGATGCCATGAACAAAACCGGTTCTGCCGCTTCCGTGACTCTGACCGTCACTTCGATTAGGACCATCGATAAGGAATGCGCGGTCCGCCAACCGTCAGGACCGTAGACGTTGACCAGTTTCGCTGTCGACGCTTTAATCGCAATCCGGCGGCATAGCCATGATTTCCGAGTTCGAGTCGCACAAAGGCTTTTTCTTGGCGGGCTCCAGCAGGGATGGGTGATGGTAGCGGAGGATCCACAGGCCCTCATTGTTGGTGAGGTACATCAAGCTGTGACCCCCGTCCGGAAGCAGGCCGCTCACTTTCGTGAAGGTCTCCAGGGTCTTCGGATTGCGCGGGTCGCTGAGGTCTAGTACGCGAACCGTCTCGGTAGGATGACTGCTGCTGGTTAGGGTCGCCGGTGTCTTTTCTGGAGCCTCGGCAATGGCGACATCGGGACTGACCATTTCCATATTTCCCGTGGTCGCTTGATTCGATTCCGCCGATCGTTTCAGCAGACTCGGCTTCTCCGGTTTGGTGACGTCCACCACCATGAAACCTTGTTTCGTCGCCTGCTGAACATACAGGTACTGCTTGCCGTTCTCCTTTTGCAGCAACATTTGACTTCCCGTCGCTTGCGGCAGAGGCAAGTGGGCGATCACGGTTGCGGGAACGTCGGTAGGCTTCGAGACCGGTTGTTCGCTCGCCCTTAAGGCAGGCGCTGGAAGCAGCGACAGAACCACGACGTAACTCCACAAAAAAACCCTGGAAAAAGTCGCCATAAATCACTTCTCGATTCAAGACGCGAAACCAACTTCCAGCTTCGCGTCTACGGCCACTATATCACCGGAGCCATTCCACTCACTGTTCAGCGAAGACCCCTACGCATCCATTGGCGCTCAGGGTCGTACAAGTCGGACCAGCCTGCAGGGGCACAAAAGCGTGGTTTGTGCTGGGATCAACCGCAATGCTGTGTGAGTTCGGGCCGGTTGTGACATTCTCCAACCAGACATTCGTCTTCGCATCGATGACGCCCATGACCGGACCGTTGGGCATGTCGCGCGCCGCCAGATAGTATCTGTTGTCGCCCGGGTTGTACCAAGTCTCGTCCACGCCACCCACGTTGTTGATTTGCACGCAGTTGGTGAACGGTGCCGACACACAATTGATGGCATTGCCGGGCGCGAAAGTAATTACGTACTCGTTGGGAGGAAAAGCTTCGCCGTCATGGTCTGCGCAACCCACGAGGAAGTTGTTTCCCGGCCCTTGAGTGATGCTGGTCGGCATACAGTTCGGGGTAACAAAGCTGTTGACCACCACTGGCCCACAGGATACCCCCCCGCAACTGGTATCCGTAAGTCTCGGATCGATTTCATCGACGCTTCCGATGTTGGTGATACCGATAGAATTTCCGTTGGTCAGCAGCAGGTGGCCGCTATTGCTATCCCAGACCATTCCGCCTAACCCGGCTGGTGCGATAGCCCCTGCGCAGCTTCCGCCAGGGGCATTCTGACTGCAGAATGTTCCCAACGTTTGATCGACGATGGGGCCGTGATGGCATGGAATGGTATAAGCCACGCCGCTGGGAGTTACCCCTATGCCGGGAACCAGCGACGCCGCCGAGCCGGAGGCACCTCCGAAGGTTTGTGGATTGGAAGGGTCAGGACAGGGGAAGGTGCCTCCGACGGTGTCGACGGCAACGCTCGTGCTGAGGCCAACTCCGCCCGAGGCCGCGCCTCCCGCGCCGTCATAGTAAATCTGTCCAAGGATGCAGCTAGGAGGATTGAAATGCGCACCCGGATCTTGCGGCACCCAAGTCGTATTCGATCCCTGGAACGGATAGTTGACTCCGTAGTCGGCGGGACCGAAGCCGGCTTGCCACGGGCCGTAAGGGAGCGTCTGATCGATCGGCAAGCAGTGCTGCCTCTGAAGACTATCCGCCGGGTTCTTGGCCACGACACCTGACATGTCTATAAAGGTAATGAAGGGCAATCCCGGATCGCCATTGATGACCGCCAGAACCTTATGGACGTTGTCGAAGGACATTTCATCGGACCGGTCATCTCCGCAATCAGCGGCCGAGCCAGCCTCGCCGTTCCAAGATGCGACGCAGGGAGCGATGCCCAGCGGACCGTCGTAGTCAGCCGAGACGCCCGTGGGTATGTCGGCGATGACGCCGGGGCCAGTCGGCGGATTCGTGGTCAGGTTCATGGTGCTCAGATCGAAGACCACAACCGAGGCGCTTCCGTTTCCGGCGAATAAGGTGTTTCCGTCCGCACTTACTTCGAGGCCGTCCGGACCGGACATTGGATTCACGCCGTTGGAGCGCGATGCGCAGCACTGCGCTCCTGGAAATCCTCCGAACTTGCCGTTGGCGCCGAAGCCCGAAATCAGGTGAAAGAATCCATTTCTACATCCGAAACGTGTGAAATTTCCAAACACAGTGGCGATTGGCGGAATGCTGGGATCGCAGAGGCTCGCTTGGTTGCCGGCGCCGGTGATTGCGTTGACGCCTTGAATCGCGTTCACCGCAATATTCTGGTTGGTATCGATCACGACTACGGCGAGGCCGAGACGGTCCGAGATGTAATCTAAGTGGTTGACCGGATCGACCCAACTAATATCGAAGGAGTTAAACGGACCGCCGGGCTCACCGTTAGGATTGTGCTCCGGCACGGGGATAGCGTTGATAATCGCATAGCCATCCGCCGTCGTGGTGCCGCACACGGGACAGTTTTTCACGTTCCCGCAACCGCTCAGCAATACAAACAACGCGGTGAGAAAAATAGAAAGCAGAATCCTCGGTCTCATTCGAATTCCCTCCTGCGATTTCCCTGCGGGGCCGGTCTGCGACCAGCCGCGGCGCTTTACTGAATCTTTTAAGTGATTCCGTCCGTTACCGATACACGAACACCTTTTAGAACCTGAACTGCAAGCGTTGCATGATTACAAAGAAATTTTGCGGCACCTGCCCAGTGATACTGGGCTGATGGAGTTGATCGACGCCGACGTTGACCATATATTTCACCCAGTAGTTCGGGTACCAGTTGAGACCAAAGGTGATCTCATCCGTGTGATAGTCGTAGGTTGGCACAAACTCCGGGGTGTAATAGTTCAAGAAGTTAGCGCCCGGGGCATCCGCCTGAATGCCGGTGTAGCGAACAGCTGCTTCGAATGCTCCCCAACCGCGTCCCTTTCCGCCGGGTGTATCGGGCCCAAAGAGCGGACGCTTCACTCGCGGCGTGCCGTTTTCTGGCCGCTTTTCCCCGGTGAGCAAGTAGGTAGTTCCAATGTTCCACGCCTTGGCGCCCACGCCCGGAACAGAGAGGAATCCCAAACCACCAGGCGTCTCCGTTCCGATGTCATAACGTTGCTGCTGCATCTGGACGTACTCACCGCGAATGGCCAACGGTCCCTTGATGTATGTAAATTCGCCCTCATAGCGCTCGATGGGGCCGTTGATGCGCAACTGCGGGAAGAAGGTGTAAGCCGCATCCGGGAGGGTAGCAAGAAAACTTACATCGTTGGACAGACCGCGAGAGCGCGAATGGCTGATTGATCCGCCAAAAGCGAGCTGTTTCATCCAGTCGCTCTTGCCCTTGCGGAAAGGATAGAAACGCAGTCTGCCTATGAAATCAGGCTCATTCGTAACGTTACTG
>DATNKA010000166.1:0-16030 GCA_035603655.1 Candidatus Acidiferrales bacterium
TGGCCATCGAGGCCCAGATGGCGATCGAAGAGCACGATCGGGACTTCGTATTTGCCGTTGGGTAACTGCAACTCACGCTCGGCTTGGTTGCGAATCACGTGCAGGCCCAAGAGTCCGGCATAAGTATTCAGCCGGGTGTTACCCATCGCGTGGTCGTGATACCAGAGCAGCGCTGGCTCCTGCTGGTTGGGATAGTAGTAGGTGCGTGATTGACCGGGCGCGTACCAGTCTTCGGGATATCCGTCGCTTTCGGGAGGAGCCTTTGCGCCATGCAGATGCACCACGCTGCGCACTTCCGGCTTACCGCGCTCGGCGCCATGCAGCGAAAAGTCGATGGGGAAAAGATGCTTGGGCGGCAGTTCATTCACCCACTCAACGAGCAGCCCCTGATCGCTCTGCGTCTCGAACATCACGCCAGGTACCGAACCGCCATAAGACCATAGGCGCGTCGCGGGAAGATCGCGATGCAGTTTGCCGACGATGGCGCTCATAGGCACCCGGTAGAACGGCAGGCGTTCACTGGGTTTACCTGGAACCGCACGATCGCCCTGCGGCTGCGCGATTACCGGAAGAGGCAGCGGATCGGCGAAGCGAGCCAGGCTGTTTGGGTCGAGGGTGGGGATCGCCGACCTCGCCTGACCCCTCACAGTATGGGCGAAAGCCCGCGGCACGATCACGGCCGCGGCAGCAATCGCGGATTGACCGATAAATTTGCGGCGCGTAGTCAGGCTATGAATCTCCGCTGCTGGGACAGTTCTGTTTGCAAAACGACTCGGCCTTCCGAGGACGGCAATTGAACTTTGTTGGTTCGACCGCCCACTCCTCGCCGAACAGAAAGCTTGTTGTCGACGAGCATTTCTTCGCTTTAAGAAGAATTCCGACGAACGATCGCGCCCGGCGTGGGCGGCTCTCAGTCAGGAAGAGAATCCGGCGCTTGCTGATCAGCGAACGCCGGATCCCCAATTCAGCTCGGTCGGTATAAGCGCAAAGGATGTCTGCAAACCGACACGCTTCAGCTCATTCCCGACAGGTTTTCACTGAAACAAGTCGCTTAGATCGTTTGTTTTCTCGTTCGCAGCGGCTCCCAGCAGAGGACTTACGCCGAAAATCTCCTCGATCGTTTTCAGGGTGGAGCTATGGTCGTAATGAATCGAGTTGCTGTAAGCCCTCTTGCCTGCACCTTTGGCAAATTGTGAAAGCACAAACATTCCGATCGGACCATCTGAGAACTTGCCGCTGTCTTCAGCCTCATCCCACGTGATGAAGAGGGCGCCACCGTCCTTGTACGCTTGCGATTCGAGAATCATGGGCACATTCTGCGAAAGCCATCGATCCATGCGCAACGTATTATCGGCGGGCTCTCTGGCATCGCAGGGAGAAATACCCTCATGTCCTTGATGGCACAGGTTTGGATTAATCAGGATGTACTGTGTCGTGGTATGGTCGGCCAAATCGGTCGCCAGCTGGTAATAAGGCACCACGTGCTCGATACATTCGGTTGACTGAGGATTCAAGCCGTCATTGACATCGTTGAAGTACACCGTGGCAAGGTGTTCCACATCAAGGAAGGTGAAATCGAGCGGGCAGGCGCCAAACACCGGGCTCCCAAAGTCAGGCTCTGCGTAATTCCTCCACGAAATGCCCGCGTCTTCAAGAAGCTTGGTCAAGTGTTTTTCCGTGAACAGCTGGGGTTGGCCAGGCTGAGTATCGGCTAAGACGCCGAAGTTAGTTCCGGCTTGCAGCCACAAATAATTCGGCTGGCTGGGGTGGTTGCCCGGAGGATTGAAATACTGCTCCGCATGCGCCGATGTTTTCATTAGTGTCCCGTTGATGTACGGGGCCAGAGGGTTGTCTTTGAGGTCCGGGTCGCCAAAGGAGGCGCCGGCATCGTCTCCCGTCCAGTTGTGATTCTCCAGGATGATCACAAAGACGGTTTTCACTTTGCTCATTTGTGACTGCGCAAACACTGGCGTTACGACCAGCAAAGACAGAATCGTCAAGATCCTTCGCATACTTTTCGTGAACCCCTAATTCGAAGTGTGCTTCTACCGAATCGTTGAGTCCTCTGACGACTTCGTTCCTCTTGGATCAGCGCTCAACTGTTGGGAGCATAGCCAACAGTTTTCGACTGAATGTCTCTTGCAGATGAATACTCAATGAATTTACATTCCCTGACACGGTTCCTGGCCGCCACGCTCGCGCGACCAACGCCCGACCGTCCGCGGGCAAAATCGCCCTGAAACCTCAAAGCGTGCCAATGCTGCTCAGGCCCTTGTTTTCCAGTGTGGGGAGAAACCCTGTGTACTGCTGGGTTACGGCTCAATCGAAATCGCGGGTAAACTATGTCCTTCCCGTCCCGACTTCTAGGTCATCAATGCAGATGGAGCATCTTATAGCCAACGCGGGTAGCGTCACGACCTATCCACATTCAACTGATACCAGTGATACCGTTTTGCGCGGAAATCCAGCGAATAAGGGAAACTATAGAAACTGCAAACGGAGATAGGAACCGTTTGTACCCCGCTAAAACACAGGGTTATCCTCGCGACAAAATCGCGGCGCTACCTGCGCTTGATGATGAATACCGTCTTGTCGTCAATGATATCGGCTTCACCGATTTGCTGTAAGCGTTCATCGCGCTTGACGGCATAGTCAAGCAACGCGTTACAAATTTCGCGGGCCGGCTGGTCTTTGTGATTGCGCATCACGCGTTCGAGCTGGGATCGTTCCTCGTCATCATTGCCGTCGTAGACTCCGTCGGTATAGAGGAAGAGTATGTCGCCGGGGCTCATCAGCGTGATCTCCGCCAAATCGGAGGAGTTCACCTGCCGTTTTCGCAGACTGATCGAGAAATATTTGTTCCGGTCGGGATGATCTTCGGGAATTTCCAGGCCCAGTGGCGGAAACTGCACCATTCGCGCCTGGCCGATCTCCATAAACTTGCCGAACTCGTTCGAGAAAACCAGCGGCGGCGGATGGCCAAAATCAACGAAACGAAAAAGTCCTTCGGGACGCATTTCGCCATAGAGCATGGTTGCGATTTCGCGCGCACTGTCTTTGGGATTGCGTCCGAGCGCATTGCGCGCGGTAACCGATTGCGCCAGCCGCAGATTGATTTTTTCAAAAAATCCCGGCGTAGTTTTTCCATAGCGATCAAGCTCCACCAGCATTAATGCATGAAATGTATCGTGGACGGTCGATGCAATTTTGGCCGAGATAAGGCCGTGCCCCTGAGCATCGACCAGCAGCACGCCGGCCGTGGTCTTCAACTCAGGAAGATCCTCGGCGATACGCAACTGCTCGGAGCTTTTCGCTTTTCTGAATTCGAGAGGCGTTGATGGCTCGTTGTTCAGCCGAGTTTCCAGCCAGCACACATGGTCATCCACCATATTGCGGGCCGGTTGCCCAGCCGGCAAAGGGTCGAGATAGAGCTTCGCAAGTTTGAGCGCCCGGGCGATGCGGCCGTCGATGTCGTAGCGCTGCTGAAAGTTGATGTACTCGAAGAGGTCGCCGCCAACCGTCCCCGCGGGAATGGAGTTGCCATACATATCGATGCCCGCCAATTGCGGGATCGCGCCTTCGACCGGCATCAGGCGCTTGCGAAGATATTCGTCGATTGTGGGACCGAAAGATGATTGATTCATGGCCAGAGATTTGCGTCGCCTAAGACAATGATTATCGGTGGTCGCCTCGTCTTGTGGCAACGGAATCGGCCCGCAAAATTCTGTCGATCGACGGGGCAGAGCAGTATTTTCCGAGATGGCGTCGGGTATCGTGAGCCTCAGATTGGAGACGAGTGATCTCTATCGGGTGAAAGTCATGATCCAGTTTGTTTCCCAGGTCTTGCCAGCGTCCTCGGAGAACGCCTGTTCAAAGCGGCTCGAGTTTGCGCTAATGGCGGAAAAGCCATTGCGGCTCATGATGACTCTGCCGTCGAATTCTTCCTGGTCGTAGAACTGCCCCTGTCCATGGACAAACCTGCCAACCATGGGAGTTGTCATGATGGGGTCTGCGCTGTTTGCCCAGTTCAGGCTCCATTGATGCGATCGTGGGTTGAAGAGCCGCAATCCAACGCCTTCGATGTGCCCTGCCGGACCGCTAGCTTCGAGCTCCAAAAGGCTCGCTCGTCCTCCCCAGACTCTGGTGACCGCAGAAGTGCCGTCGTAGTCAACCCATGTGTGTGAACCCGTGAGAGGCTTTTGCAGGCGCCGGATATGGGTCTTCCACACGCCAAAATTAAAGTCAAAATCGCGCGCACCATCTTCTGCTTCCGAGTCGGGAGGTGAGGCGATTTCACCGCCATTCGATGTTGCTTCCTCGCGCGTCAGTGTGGCGACGAAATTCGGCTCCCAGGTTTTGCCGCCGTCATCGGAAAACGATTGTTCAACGTGGTGGGAATCTGGAGTAATGTCCGACCAGACGAAACGAACAAAGATGGTCCGCCCGTTGAACGATTCCTGATCGAAGAGTTCTCCACGGCCGTTCTTGAACTCACCGATCGCGGGTTGATTCAGAACACCCACTGCGCTGTTCACAAAGTATTGACCCCACTGATGCGCCCGCGGATCATAAAGAAACAATGTGAGGCCTTCGAAATGCCCGGTCGAACCATCGGCTTCGATCTCCTCCAACTGCGCGCGGCCATTCCAGACTTTCCGGACGCGCACCGTCCCATTCAGATCCACCCAGTCGCTAGAGCCCGTAAGTGGATGCAGGAGGCGCCGAATATGGGTCTTCCATGTACCTATGTTGAAATCGAAATCGTGCTTTCCATCCCGGAGTTCGCTGGATGGCCGCAGCTGCTGCGCTCCTGCCACCGCTTGGGCATGGACACCAGTTAAGGTCAACCAGCCAAGCAGCAAGCCCGAAAGAAAAACTCTTCTGACCTTCCGGCCCGGATTCAGCGTTTTCTTCACAACCATGATCCCTCGGTCCGGGTGAGTTGGGGCTGCATCGATCGCAGCTTGCCGGCGAACAATTACTCACCTCAATTACGAAGATCAAGCACAGCGTGGTATTTTCAAAGAGCCACTTTGCGATTGGAACTCGCGATACCACTTTCCGGGAATGGCGAACCTCTCTTTCGACAGGTCTACGTCGGCCTGCGGAAGGCCATCTTGACCGGTAGTCTGCCCGCGGGAGCACGGCTACCCTCAACCCGCGATTTGGCCGAACAACTTGGCATTTCCCGCACCGTCGTTCTTTTGGCTTTCGATCATTTGCTTGCGGAAGGATTCGTCGAAGGGCGCCGCGGATCGGGAACGTATGTCTCTTCCAGCCTGAACCGAAATACAACTGGATCATTCAAAAAGTCCCTGAGCTTGCCGCTTTCACGTTTTGGTAGGGCTGTGGCCGACGCAGCGAACAAACTCGACTTCCCCAATCGGCCACCCTCCCGGCTTCGATATGACTTTGCGTTTGGCCGCAGCGACATGTCTGTCTTTCCATTCGAAGCCTGGAGGCGCATCTTGATGCGACACGCATCGAAAACTTCTATTCGCGAAGTGGATTACGGCCCGCCTGCGGGGCTGCCGGCATTACGCGATGCCATCTGTCTTCATTTGCGGCGCGCCCGAGCCGTGGTGTGCGACTCATCCGAAGTGATTATCGTCAATGGGGCTCAACAGGCCCTCGACCTGGTAGTCCGAGTCCTCGTTGAACGGGGTGCTTCCGTAGCCATCGAAGATCCTCAGTACCAGGGGACTAGAGAGGTACTGCGCGCCGCTGGAGCACGTCTCTTACCAGTGCCGGTCGATGGGAGTGGTTTGGATCCAACCAAACTCCCCGACCGAGCCAAGGCCATCTTTGTCACGCCGTCGCATCAGTTCCCAACCGGTGCCATCCTTCCACTCGACCGACGTCTCGAGCTTATCGAATGGGCCCGGCGCAAGAATGCGGTAATCATCGAAAACGACTATGACGGAGAATTTCACTACGAGGGAAGGCCGTTGGAATCGCTGCAGGGACTCGACGCGGAAGGCCGGACTGTCTACATCGGAACCTTCTCGCGCACCATCTTTCCCGCTCTTCGCATTGGCTTCATGGTCGTGCCCAAATCACTCGCGATGGCGTTTACAACCGCCAAATGGCTTGCCGACCAGCATTCGGCCATTCTGGAGCAACAAACGCTGGCAGAATTCATCACCTCTGGCCTCTACGAGCGTCATTTACGCCGGCTGCGCCGCAGGAACGCGGATCGCCGCGAGGCATTACTTATTGCTATTCACGAACATTTAGGAGATCGCGTGGAAGTGAGCGGGGACGGCTCCGGGACGCATGTAATTCTCTGGCTAAAGAAACGCGTTTCGGAGGACGAGGTGATCACCAAGGCAGCTTCACGAAGCGTGGGACTTTATCGTATTTCGCAATACTATTTGAAAAAGGCATCCCGCACAGGCTTCATGCTTGGCTACACAACATTAAACGAAGCTGAGATTCAGGAAGGGATTCGCCTGCTAGCTGAAGTTTTGTAGACACTTGAAAGTGGATCGGGCTCCGGCTCATCCGGCCTATTTCGCCGGAGGATTCGCCGCTGGCTGACCCGCGCTGGCGGGCGGAACAATGCTGTTCATGCGAAGGTACTCCACCATCTGTCCGTAGTGGTCGGAGGCATGCGAAAAGCTGAAAATGGCCAGAGCCAAGCGCGTATTGAGCGATGGAATCGCGATCGGCAACTTGTCCAGCGGTGCGAGCGCATTGCCATCGTTGAGCGTCGCCATGGCTTTGTGACCCAGCGCGAAAGAGTCTTTGAGGTATTGAAGAATCTGTGGTTTCGTCCGCACGTTGTCGGGTCCGTTTGCCGCCCCGTCCACGGTGACACTCGATGGCGGATCCTGCCCCAGGATCGCACTGTAGATGACGAAGTCCGCGGTCGCTACGTGCCGAACCTCAAGCGCGAAGGTCCTAACCCCGCTGAACTCTGCTCCGGCAGGCGCGAAGGAGTACCTGTCGTCTGGCATAGCCTCGGCTGCAGCAACGAACTGACGCTCGACCATGCCCAGCTGCGCTTCCACCATCGAGGCCATCGTCGGGAGCGAAGCCGGTTTCGTGGGAGCAGGTTGCTGCGCCGCTGCGGTCAGGCAGGCAGCGAGCATAGCTATAGATAAGACGACCTGGGTCGATCGAAGAAGTGTGCGGGGTGTGCGGTTTTGGAGTCTCATGGCAGTGACTCGATCAAGATAACGTGCCATTCTGGCCGTAACAAAGGTCCACTTCGGCATGTGCCGCGTGATACCACTTAGGGCCCGACCAATCTGTTTACGGAGAGTGGTGGCAGGACGCCAAAAGCGTGGGGCTGATTCTCACAATGAAGTGCCGGAAAAGCCCCAAGCATCGTCATTCTTAGAATTGGACCGGGCGACACACCTGACTTGTGCCATCAATGCTGGTCCCGTAGAATCACGTCACTTGGGAAGCGTGTGGAATGGGGCAGATATCCAGATCAAAGGTAAAACGCGACTGGGCGCCGACTGAACCGGCTTTCCGCAGGTTTCTCGACTGGCTCGACGAAGGCCACGACTCCAAGGGCGAGCGCTATCTCGAAATGCGTCGGCGGCTGGTTCGCTATTTTGACCACAAGCAGTGCGTCGCAGCCGACGATCTCGCCGATGAGACCTTGAACCGGGTGGTGCGCCGGCTCGAGGAAGAAGGAACCATCACCGACGCGACTCCGGCTCATTACTGCTACATCGTGGCGAAGTTTGTGTTTCTGGAGCATCTTCGTCTGGTTCGCCCCGAGGTGAACTCGGATGATTCTGAATTCGACTCCGTAGCCATTGCCGCCAGCAGCAATCCCCCACCGGATCAGACAGCTCAGAAAATGCTCGACTGTCTCGATCTCTGCCTGCAGAAATTGGCGGCCGCAGAGCGCGACTTGATCCTCGAGTACTACCGCGGAGAGCAGGGGGAGAAGATTCAGCGGCGGCGGGAACTCGCTGAGAAACTGGAACTTAGCACCAATGCCCTGAGCATTCGGGCGTGCCGGATTCGAGACCGGCTGGAGCAGTGCGTGGGCAGGTGTTCGGCAGGATCGTGAAAGGTTTTGGTCGCTTTTGTCTTAACTTAATAGTGGAGCAAGCCGTGACAAATAACCCCCATGACCGGCTTCTGACTCAGTATCTTCTCGGCTCGTTGCCGTCGGAAGAAATCGAGCGCCTGGACGAATTGAGCATTGCCGACGACGACTTTGCGGCAAAGCTGAACTCTGCCGAGAAAGACCTCGTCGATGCCTACGTGCGCGGCGAACTTCCGGCTGCGGATGCCCATCAGTTCAAGTCTGCGTACCTGACGTCGCCGAAGCGCCGAGAGAAAGTCAGGTTTGCGGAGACCTTTCTGTCTTTTCAACGACGAGCGGCCACCCGACCCGTGGTGGTCCGCGCAGGAGTCATACAAAGTGAAAAGCATGAAAGTGTCTGGAAACGGCTTTTGGGAGGAGACTGGTCCGGAACCTCGCGGTCCTCGAACGCCTGGTTCGCTCCGCAATGGGGATTGGCTGGGGCCGCACTTCTGCTGCTGATCGCCAGCGGGTATCTGCTGAACACGAATCTGCAATTACGACAGCAGCTGAGCCGGTCAGACTCGGAGCGCGCTTTGCTCGCTCAAAAGGAGCAACAACTGCAGCACCAGCTTGCCGTCGGGCAAGCCGCTAACGCTGCGAACCCAGCGACGGAGAAAAACAATCCTCAGCCATCGATCGATCACCCCAAAGTGGCGGCGTTCGTTCTGATGCCGCCGCTGCGTGGCTCCGGTCCGCCACCCATCGTTTCCTGGTCAGCGGGCACCGATCTTGTAGTTTTGAAATTGGAGCTGGAATCGAGCGACTTCGCTGCTTATCAAGTCGCGATCGAGGATTCGGCGACCCGGCAGATGGCGTGGCAGGGCGCCAGCCTGAAGCCTTTTTCGGAGGGCGACAGCAGGACTGTATCTTTCGCAGTTCCGCCGAATCTGTTGAAGCCAGCCAATTATCTGGTGCAGCTCAAGGGGATTCGCTCTAATGGAACCACGGAACTGGTGAGCAGCTATCCTTTCAGGAGTGTGATAAAGTAGCACTCCTCCGGCGAGCTTGGGGCCCCCCGCCAAACGCTCACTCAGGGTCTCGCGATGTGGCGACGTACTTTCTGGTACTCTCTCGTTGATCTTCGCATTTGTGTTGCCGGGATGAGTCTGCTCTCCGGGCTGGCGTTCCCTGCCATTTTTCCCAAAGCGCTCGCCCAAACTTCGCCAGCATCGCAATCTGCGCCTCAGAAAACGCTGACTACCCTGGAACAGGGCAAGCAGATTGAGCGCGAAATCTCGGGGAAGAACGCTGACGGCTACGAACTCCCGCTGCAGCCCGGACAATTTTCTGAGGTCGAAGTTGAGCAGCACGGGATCGACGTTGTCGTCGATGTCGCCGATGCCGGCGGCAAAGTCCTGGCCCAGTTCGATTCTGAAAGCAGGATTGACGGCCACGAACAGATCGGCGTCGCGTGCGACACGGTGCACTATCAACTCATCGTCAAGCCCAAATACTCCAGAGCGCCGGCCGGGCGCTATCAGATCCAGGTCACCGGCATCCGCCCGGCGACAGAACAGGACCGACTGCTGTTCGAGGCTCATACTCTCAGTCTCGAGGCCCAAAAACTAAATGACAGCGGCAAGTACGAAGACTCGCGGCAGCTCTACGCCCGCGCCGCCGAAGAGGCTGAGAAGGCTCTGGGGCCGAAAGATGCTTATATAGGGGACCTATTAGTCAGACAGGCGGACCTGGAACGAACCGCCGACAATCGGGCAAAAGCCGAAGAACTCTACCTGCGTGCCATCGCAATCGATGAGGCCTCCCTGGGCCGCGAGAACCCGCAAACGGCATTGGCCATCGAACGATTGGGGAACCTCTATAACTGGAGTGACGATTATCTGCGGGCGGAGCCCCTGCTCACCGAAGCGTTCGCGATCACCCAGAAAACTCTGGGCAGCGACCATCCGCGCCTCATCCAGTCCCTGTCCGATATTTCAGTGCTGCATATCAACCGGCATGACTACCACCGTGCGCTCGAAGACCTTCAGCGTGCTCAACCGATTGCCGACAAAAGCCTTGAGCCCGACGATTTTTTGTCGATCCTAATCCTCAACAATATGGGGAACGCTTACCGTTCGCTCGAGGACTACGATCGCGCAGAACCCCTGATCGAGCGCGTCGTAGAAATGATCGAAAAGAAGTATGGCCCAGACTATCCTCGTCTCTCGAACCCCCTCATGAACCTGGGTATTTTTGCCCGAAGAAAAAAACAATAGACGCGTTCCCTCGAGTTGCTCTGGCGGGCTGAAGCCATTCGCGAGAAGAGCTACGGCGCGAGAAACTCAGAAACTGCGCGAACTCTCATCACCATTGGCAACACTTATCGCGTCGAAGAGGACTATGCGAAAGCGCTCGAAACATACGCGCGCGCACAGGAGATCCTGAAGGCCGTCGCCGGTCCTTACGATGTTCTGCTTCTGCTTACCTACGTCAACACCGCGACGACGTATGCGGCTTCCGGTGATATGCCGCATGCCGTCGACTACGAAACGCGCGTAGAGTCCATGCTGGAAAAAAGCATTGAACTGAATGTGCTGATCGGCTCGGAGCGGGAGAAATTTGAGTACCTGAGGGATGCGTCGGAACGAACCGATCGCACGATTTCGTTCAGCGCCCTGCTGGCCCCCGATAATCCAGCAGCCGCGGACCTGGCCGCGCTGGTCGTGCTGCAACGAAAAGGACGTTTGCTCGACGCTCTGTCCGGCACTCTCGCCGCCTTTCGGCAGCGGCTGAACAGCGAAGATCAGGCGCTGCTCGACAAGTTCACGCAAACCACGGCGCAACTGGCCAAGCTGTCACTTCAGGGGCCGGGGAAAACGGCGCTCGACGAATATCAAAAACATCTGAATTCGCTGGCCGAACAACGCGAAGCACTTGAATCCGACATCAGCCGGCGCAGCGCGGAATTCCGTACTCAGGCGCAGGCGATCACGCTCGCGGGCGTGAAGTCCGCCATTCCGGGTCAGGCTGCTCTGATCGAGTTCGCCGCCTACCGCCCCTACAATCCAAAGCTTGATGAAGAAGAGACTGCTTTTGGTGAGCCCCATTACGTCGCCTACGTTTTGCGCCAAAGCGGCGAGGTGCGTTGGAAGGAACTCGGTCCGGCGAAGGAGATTGACGCGGCAGTAGCCTCGCTCCGAGGCGGGTTGCGCGATCCCCAGCACAAGGATGCGCAACCGCTCGGGCGCGCCCTGGATGAAAAAATAATGCGGCCGGTGCGCGAGCTCACCGGGGACGCTACGCAGCTACTCATTTCGCCAGACGGGCAGCTAAATCTGATTCCCTTCGAGGCTTTGGTCGACGAGAAGCAGCATTATCTGGTGGAGCGCTATTCCATCAGCTATCTGACTACCGGGCGCGACCTGCTGCGTCTGCAAGCGAAGCGGTCGAGCCACAGCGGACCAGTCATCATCGCTGACCCAGTCTTCGGTGAGCCAGGGTCCATGGAAGCCTCCACAGCACAGCCAGCCAGCCGAAAGATCTCTCCCCGGCTCGCTGTCCGACGGAGTGTGACTACCGCCGACGATCTTTCGAGCATTTATTTCGCGCCTCTGCCGGGGACCGCGCTGGAAGCCAGCGCCATCAAGTCGCAGTTCCCGGAAGCACAGCTGCTTACCGGCAGGCTGGCGAGCGAATCCGCGGTCAAACAAATGAACGCGCCCGACATTCTTCACATCGCGACCCACGGATTTTTCCTCGCGGACGCGAAGCGAACGCAAACCTCAGAACACGCGCAGGAAAACATGCGAGGCGCCAACCCGGAGTCCGGCGTGCAAAACCCGCTGCTCCGCTCCGGCCTGGCTCTGGCCGGCGCCAATTTCAGCCGCACCGGTCCGGAAAAAGGAATCCTGACCGCTCTCGAGGCTTCGAATCTAAATCTGTGGGGGACCAAGCTGGTTACTCTTTCCGCCTGCGACACGGGCGTGGGCGAGGTCCGGAACGGCGAAGGCGTGTACGGACTGCGCCGGGCTTTCGTTTTGGCGGGTACGGAATCGGTGGTGATGAGCCTCTGGCCGGTCAGCGACTATGTCACTCGCGAAATTATGGCTTCTTATTACAAGGGCCTGAAGCAGGGCCTTGGGCGCGGCGAAGCGCTTCGCCAGACCAAGCTCGCCATGCTGAAGCGCAAAGACCGCCAGCATCCCTTTTATTGGGCAAGTTTTATTCAGTCCGGGGAATGGGCAAGCCTTGACGGGAAACGCGACTGACATTCCCGAACTGGCAGCATGAATTCCGTCGTTCGTAAAAAATGACGTGTTCCCCTGTCCCCCCCGGGCAGGAAAACACGTCTGAGCGATGCGGTGGGTTGCATCTTGGAGGCGGTCGTCCTTGCCGCCTTTTGTTGATCTGTTTGAATCCGTGATCTGCTTCAATCCGTCGCGACCGAACTGCCCCGGCCCTCGAATGCGAAGGCCGGGTCAATCCGGCAATCTTTACGGCTTGTCGGGAGCTGAAGCCCTCTCCGCGAGATTGTGAGCAACGGGCGCCAGTTTGGCAGCGCGGGCTGCCTTTATCGGCTTCATGACACGCGGGTGACGTGCCCAGGAGACGCTCTTTTCCGGCGGAGCATTGTACAGTTCAGGATGCCGATAGAATCCACGCTCTTTCTCCGACTTCATCTCTTCGACCGGGATGCGATGCGCGTTGGCCCAGGCGTCCTGCCGGATGCCCGTGACCTGCCACGAGACTTCCACATCGGGTTTATCGGTTTTGATGGAGAACTGATGATTCGCGACCTTGCTCGAGACGATGGCCTGGGCGAACTGACCCAGGACCGTAAGCTGGTAGCGGAAGTCGCGGTTGAGGGTTTCGAACCACTCCGGCAGCGTAACAACAGCCTCACCCGCCGCGCTGGTGGTCACGTTGCCGTTGTAGATGTTCATCATGTCGGGCGACTCCACAAAAGAGTGATAGAGATACTTGTTGGCCGGATCAAGAGGATGGTCAATCTTGAACGAACCGCTATCCTTGGAGAGGGTGCCTTCGACCTCTACGTTGCCGATAAATTCCCCCGCTAGGACGCTGCCGTTGGCAATCACGGCATATGGCGCTATACCGACCAACCCGGCACTGCTCGCCGTGGTATCAATGCCATAGATTGCGATCGAGTCTTCCGCCGAGTTTGTACCATACACCCCGAAACCGTCTGGGCCGCCCGAGTCACCCTCAACTCCGTTGCCGCTGTTGCTGTCTCCAAAAACCCCATCGCCCGACACGCTGGTGCCGGCCACGCCGTCGTTCGTATCGCTGCCCCCGAGTATGGCTGCCTCCCCGGAAGCGTTAGCGATGATCGCAAGGCCGGAGTTAAGGCCGGAGTTGTTGTTGCTCACGTTGAGCGCGATCGCGTTGATGCCGCCGGCGCTGAAGCTGCCCGTGGAATCGCGCTTGACGATGGCGTTGGCGGTATCGGCGCTGGTGGGAGCGGTGTTCCATTTCAATGCCAGCGTACCGCTGGTGGTGACGGGCGAGCCGCTGACGCTGAAGTCTGAACCCGGAGCGCTGAGACCGACGCTGGTAACCGACCCCTTGCCTGCGCCCGGGAACGTCTGACCGGAGGCGAAGGTGAGCAGACCCTTATTGTTGATTTTCAGCCCAGTTTCGGCGGGAGCCGCCGTGCCCGTGGCGTACAGCAAGCTCATGGCGCCGGATGCGCTTGCCGTGTTGTTGCCGATTGGTTCGGCCTGCCACTGGAACTTCTGCGCCACCGCCGTGGCGGTGGAACTGTTGAACACAGAAGCCACGAAATCCTGAGGCTGCGAGTTCTTGCCGACCGTGGCCGTGGCGGTGCCGGTGGCGGGCAGATTGAGGGTTCCGCGAACGGTCTCTGCTCCGTTGACATCCAGAGTGGTGCCGGGTGAGGTGGTGTTGATGCCGGTTTTCGCGGTGGCTCCGCTGCCGGATTGAAACAACACGGAATTGCCCAGCGCGCCGGTGCTGTTGGTCCAGAGAGGAAGAAAATCAGTCGTGCCAGTTCCCGACACAGCGGCCGTAATCGCCTGTGCGGGCGAAATTGCGGTGGACGAACTGGTGCCTGCTGCTACGGTTCCAGCCAGCATAAAGGCTGAAGCCGGTAGTCCTGCGAGAGTTTGCGCGTCGGCGGCTTTCAACGCGTAGGGCACGCTGAGCAACAACACGCGCGGTTGCTCTTCGCCGCCGTTGACGCGGACCCCGAGCCAGCGAGCTTCGCCGGAAGTGAACAGATCTAACGGTAGGCCTTCGGATTTGGTAGCGCCCAGTTGCGCGGTGTAGTTGCCCTTGCTGTCGGCCTGCACGTTCTGGGTTTCCAGCCAGAGGGGAGAGCCCCCAGTTTCTTCGCTATAGATAGCGAAGGTGGCTCCGGTGACGCCGCTAAGGGCCTTGCCCTGATCGATGGCCTTGCCCGAGAAATTGACCAAGCGCGGCACGATGGCCGCGGCGGAGGTGGACACGGCCGCCTGTTGTGCGCTCAGAAGCGAGCTCAGCAGCAGGATCCCTACGAATACTAAAGGTGAGTAACGGAGCTGTTTCATGATCCTCTCCTCTGATGTGAGTTTTGGTTTTTCAGGGTGCTCTTCTGCACCTGTGCGTTGCTCCTGCCGCTGTGGGGTGGGAGCTACTACTCCGATAAGAGAAAAAGCGGAAAAACATTTCAGGGGGAAGCAGATTTCTTTTGTGGATGCGCGAGCGACGTGCGGGCCCGGCGATGGAGGCCGTCGAAAGGAGCAAATCACCGGGTGATTCGGAATCGGAGGATCAAAACTCCGGCCTTCGCCTGAGCGAAGGCCGGGTTCAGTCTACGGATAGTGGACAATCCCTTACGGTTTGGCTGGAACTGAAGCCTTCACCAGCGGGTTGTGCCCAGCCGGAGCCAGTTTGGCGGTGCGGGCTGCCTTCCACTGTTTCATGGCTTGCGGATAACGTGCCCACAGGATGCTCTTTTCTGCGGGTGCGTTGTACAGCTCAGGGTGCTGATAGAACCCGCGTTCCTGCTCCGGCTTGACCTCTTCGACTGGAATGCGATGCGAGTTGGCCCACGCATCTTGCCGGATGCCCGTGACCTGCCATGAGACCTTAATGTTGGGTTTGTCGGTCTTGATCGCGAATTGGTGGTTGGACACTTCGTCGGCCACAATGGCCTGGGCGAACTGGCCTACGACCGTGAGCTGATAGCGAAAATCGCGGTTGAGGGTTTCGAACCATTCCGGAAGGGTGACGACAGCGTCGCCCTTGGCGTTGGTGATTACGTTGCCGTTGTAGATGTTCATCATGTCGGGCGACTCCACGAAAGAGTGATAGAGGTATTTGTTCGCCGGATCGAGCGGATGGTCGATCTTGAACGAACCGCCATTCTTCGAGAGATTCCCATCGACATTCACGTCTCCGTTGAACCAGGCAGCGTAGCCGGAGACACTCCCAGCCAGGACTCCCGTGCTGTCTCCGGTGTTATAGGCATCCACTGCCCAACCGTTGTCGCCGGACTGAGCGTATACTCCGGGGCCGCCGGTGTTGCTCACGCCGGCCACACCGGTCGAGGCAAGGCCGTACACTCCGACGCCGCCCGCTTCCGTGTTGGTTCCGTAAACACCGTAGGCGTTGGCGTTCAAGGTCTGACCCACCACACCATGGTTGGACTCACTCAGACCGTAGATGGCATAGTTGCTTCCGCTGATTCCGCCTACACCCGGGAAGCTGCTGCTCTCTCCAAAAAGTCCATAACCGGACGAACTCTGCCCGATGATTCCATAGCCGTCACCTGTCGCTTGCCCGTAGATTCCTACACCAGTGGCGGTGGACGCTGTTATTGCCGTGCCGGTCGAGGAGGTAGAGGTAGAAGTGATCGACCCGGCGCTGAAGCTGCCCGTGGAATCGCGCTTGACAATGGCGTTGGCGGTATCGGCGCTGGTGGGAGCGGTGTTCCATTTCAATGCCAGCGTACCGCTGGTGGTGACGGGCGAGCCGCTGACGCTGAAGTCTGAACCCGGAGCGCTGAGACCG
>DATNKA010000167.1:0-3245 GCA_035603655.1 Candidatus Acidiferrales bacterium
GTAACGCCAGCAGAATTCTTGCAGATACGAATCTAGGTGGTCCTCGCTGAGAGATGGTGGTAAGAGCCAATCACACCGCGCTTGAAGAGTGAGAAGGCGCCTTCAACCGTCTTGGATCTCCACATCGAGGTTTTCGGGAGGCACAACGGATAACTGAGGCACAGCGGATGACTATGGTTATTACAAAGGTCATCTGAGAGATCCTAATCTATCAATGAAATCTCCATTTCCGAATTTAAGGCTAAGTGCCTTGGCCTGATCGACGAGGTTCAGAAGACACGCCAACCTCTGCGCATTACTCGTCGTGGAAAGCCTGTGGCGGAAGTGATTCCAGCCGGTCCTGATCACACACGTAAATTCGTGGGTGATCTGGTTGGCACGGGGAAGATTGTCGGCGACATCGTGGGGCATGTTCTCGATGTTGAGGACATGGAGGCGTACCGGGATTAAGGCTTCTTCTAGATACGCATATTTCGCTCTGGAGCAAGTTGGAGCCGAAGCACTTGGGACGGCGGGTGAACAACGAACTTTCCAACGTGAACAACGAACTCTGGCTGTCCCCAGTGAGTGTGTGGGAGGCACTGGTGCTGATGCGGAAGGGCCGAGTTCAGGTTGAGAATCCGTTGGGCTGGGTGAAGCGGGCAGAGAGCAGTTGAGAGAAGCACCCTTGACGGCCGAGATGGTCGAATTAGGCTTGGCATTGGGGCCTTCCCCACTCTGACCCAGCAGACCGGTTCTTGGCGGCAACCGCAAAGGTCCTCGATCTGACACTAGTCACAGCAGATGAGAATCTACTGGATTTGAGCGAGATTGTGACTCTCCCAAACCGTTAGCCTTCCCCCGATTGCTGGGCCGGTCGCCTCCTGCAATCAGCTGTTCCGGGGCCTGCCCGGTGTTACTGCACTTCGGCCTGCCGGTGTGGTTCTCGAAGCCCACCACAGCGGCTTAGGGCACAAACTTATAACCCAGGCAGTGTACTGTGAGAAAGTGCGACGGCCGTGCAGGATCGCTCTCCAGTTTCTGTCGTAACTTCAGGATGTGGTTGTCCACGGTTCGGGTACACGGGTAGTTCTGGTAACCCCAAACTTCATTGAGGAGTTCATCCCGCGAGATCACGCGGTGGGCGTTCTTTGCCAGGAACTCCAATGTCTTAAATTCCTTTGGAGTAACTGTGATCTTCTCACCGCCACGAATGACCTCGGTCTTGGAAAAATCCACCATCACGTCCGCAAAGACATACACGTCTGCGTCCTCCGGACCGAAGCGCGACGCACGTCTGAGTAAGGCGCGCAGACGCGCAACGAGTTCCCTTGGGCTGAACGGTATGGTCACATAATCGTCGGCGCCCATTTCCAGTAGAAGGACCTTGTCCGCCACCTTTGAGCTCGCGCTAAGAATTACAAGGGGCACACCAGGAATCAGATTCGCAATTTTCTTACAAAAATCACACCCCGAAGATCTTGGGGCCTGTACATCGACGATTACTGCGGAGGGGAATCGTTGGCGGAGCATCTCCAGACCAGTCACAGCATCAGGGACGACATCGACCTCATACCCCTCCGAGGAGAATAGCCGCCGCAGAATCTTCCGCAAAGCACCATCGTCCTCGACGACCAAAATCCGCTCCATTACCGCCGGTCGGAGTTCGGATATTGGAGTGTTCAAGCTTGCTGCCAAGGTCGCGGTTGCCATGAGCTTTTCCTCTTTCTGCGGGATCGCCTCTTGATTCACGCTTGAGGTATTACGGCGCCGCTTCGCGCTGTTGCCGGGTACCTCGCCTAGGATCTGCGTGGGAAGAACGAAATTACGGTGATTAAGCACATTGGTAAGTGCAGACTCAAGCCCACGAGGGGTCACCCAGGTCGGAATCGTGCACGATTGACGGAGGAAACGGGGTGTGATTCGTCTAGAACAAAAACGAGTTCTACAAACGGCGGGACGGGAATAGTTCGCGAAATCAGGGATTGAGCTACCTGAGACTTGCCGGTGAAGTCGCCATGTTCCACCATGTAAGGCCTGTGGCTCCCCCTAGAGCACTGCCGCGCTTGATGCAGGCTGCGGACTCAACCCGGCGACCGTTTGGTTCCTCTGTCTGTTTCCAGGTTGGTCACGACACTCTTTGTGCTTCCTGAAATACTCGCATAGCAGTTCGCGAAGCTGCAGCCGAGCTCGCCATAACCGCGCCTTCACCGCGGTATGACTCAGGTTCAGCACTGCTGCAGTCTGATCTATCGATAACGCTTCAATATCCCGGAGTACAAAGACCGTCCGCAAGATCCGCGGCAACTCTTCCAAGGTTTTGATTAGGATTTGCCGTAGTTCGGACACCCGGTAGAGTTCTTCAGGATTAGGAGACCAGTCGGCCACCTCCATTGAAAGCATCTCTCCCTCCGCCTGAAAATCCTCGTCCAGGGACACCTCTCTTACGGTGCGTTGCTTTCGCAGCTTCATCAGCGACTGATTTAGCGTGATACGAATCAGCCAGGTAGAGAATTGGGAATGCTCTCGGAATTGACCCAGGTTTTGGAAGGCCTTCAAGAAAGCTTCTTGAACGACGTCTTGGGAATCTTCCCGGTTATGCGTAACGCTTAGAGCAATTCGGAGAAGTTTGCGATCATATCGCCCTACCAGCTGCTCGAAAGCAGAGATATCTCCATTCTGGGTAGCATGGACAAGGTCCAGATCGTCGCTGGCAGTCATATTCATTTAATTGCTCCCCTCTGGAATGGTGGTACGGTGGACGCCTCTCTTACACTCCCTTGAATGACACTAGATTTCGTCAGATGATGCCCTATCTTTGAGTTGCTCGGCCATAAACGGGTTTGTGCGTGTCAGACCGACACCGCGACTCCGCAATTCTTTTAACAGTACGATTCCCGCTCCATCGGCGAATGAAACGTCCGCCAGCTCGAGGAACAATTGAACCTCATCGGCAAGAGCATGCATGTCGCATGCTCTGCGCAGCTCCTCGACCGCGGAACCCGTTATCCGGCCTTCTACCCGAAGGGTTACGGCGCTTCTTGACGATTCGACAACCGTGACCCTCAGCATCGCAGTTCACCTGCTCCCCTCTGAACTTGTTATGCAATTGACAAGCCCTTCACCAAATCAGGGCCACGTCTGAGCGGTCTCCGGGAACCCACCGAGATCGCCCGAGCCAATATTTATCTAGAATCAATAAGTTGCGAAGGCTTGCCGCCATCTCTGGGCTCCTCCGCCTCCTGGGGTGGGCAGACTGTCATCTC
>DATNKA010000168.1:0-2198 GCA_035603655.1 Candidatus Acidiferrales bacterium
ATGCGCACATTTTTCAGGTGTGCGGTGAGAGTCTTCAGCATCTCCAGCCTTTCGGCCAGGCTGAACATCGGGCTCTTTTCCGTATTCCTTAGAATGCCGACTACCAATTCCTCAAAAATCTTGGCGCCCCGCTCAATCAAGTCGAGGTGCCCGTTGGTGGGCGGATCGAACGAGCCGGGATAAAGGGCGCTGACTGGCTTCAATGGTCCTCGCAGGAACAGTCGTGAATAGAAGATTCTATGCGGGCAGGAGTGGAGATGGCAATTGGGAGTGTTTGTTCTTAAAGTTGTCATCCCGCGCGAAGCGAGGGATCTTGGTTCTTGCTCGCAAGGTCCCTCGCTTCGTTCGGGATGACGGAACTGCAGAAACAGCCCTAGCGCTTCGCTGCGATTGGGACCTTAACGGCCTCCGGAGGCGCACTCGGCATTGTGGTGACGCGCGCGCCACTCGACAGCGCAGTTTGCGCCGGCGTCGTCGCGGCTGGTGTCGCTGGTGTAGGAGTTGCAATCAGTCCCAGCGCCCTGCGCACTTCGGTGTCGAGTTTGGCCATGGTGTCTTTGTTGTCTTTGAGAAACTGCCGGGCATTTTCGCGCCCCTGACCGATGCGCTCGCCCTTGTAGCTGAACCATGATCCAGACTTTTCGAGAAGGTTATTGTTCACTGCGATATCGAGCAGGTCGCCTTCGCGCGAAATGCCTTCACCGTAGAGGATGTCGAACTCGGCCTCGCGGAATGGCGCCGCCACTTTGTTCTTCACTATTTTTACACGGGTGCGCGAGCCCGTGACTATATCCCCGTCCTTGATGGCAGCGATCCGCCGAATGTCGATGCGCACCGACGAATAAAACTTCAGCGCGCGGCCGCCCGTCGTGGTTTCGGGATTGCCAAACATCACTCCGATCTTCTCGCGGATCTGGTTGATGAAGATCAGGCAGGTGCGCGATTTGGACACCGTCCCCGTCAGCTTGCGCAGCGCTTGCGACATCAGCCGCGCCTGCAGGCCCATGTGACTGTCTCCCATCTCGCCGTCGAGTTCAGCCTTTGGTACGAGCGCCGCGACGGAGTCCACCACCAGCACATCAATGGCGTTCGAGCGCACCAGCGCTTCCGTGATCTCGAGTGCCTGCTCGCCGTAATCGGGTTGCGAAACCAGGAGGTTGTCCACGTCGACGCCCAACTTCTTGGCGTAGCCGGGATCAAGCGCGTGCTCGGCATCGACGAACGCGGCCATGCCGCCAGTCTTCTGCGCCTCGGCAATCACCTGCAAAGTGATGGTGGTTTTACCGGAAGACTCCGGCCCGAAGACTTCCACCACGCGTCCGCGGGGAAATCCGCCGACGCCGAGGGCCGCGTCAAATGAGATCGCGCCGGTCGAGATTACCGCGATGGGGACGATCGCTTCCTTGGAACCCAAGCGCATGATCGAGCCTTTGCCGAACTGCTTTTCAATCTGTGAAACCGCCAACTCAATTGCCTTGCCCCGTTCATCCGCCATGGAAGTGTGGCTCCTTTAAAACTCTCCGAACTAAATTGCAAACTAATCTGGCCGGATTATACATACAGAGCGAAGCGAATAAAAGGCGAATCTTAAAAATTAACGGTGGATATCGTTGCGAAAGGGGTAACAGGCTGTGGGGCGCGGGCACTCGGGCCCGCGAAATCTATCCAGGAAGTGAAACGAGGTGCTCCGCAACCCACTCGTGAATCAAGGCGAAGCGGAACTTGCCTTGCTCCATCGCGTTAAGCATGGACTCGTTGGCGGTCTTGCTGCCGACATCTAAATCGAGTCCATTCTCTAGCAGAAACGTGTGCATTGTCGCAAATCCCTCCCTCTTGTTGCCGTCCAAAAAGGCATGGTTATTGATCAGCGACTCCAGACTCGCGCAAGAAGCGTTTGGCTTGTGGACTCAGCCCAGGAATCGCACTCCAGCGGTTCAGCGGGAGGTCACAGCGCGCACTTACCTCTGCAGCAGATCCACCGGCGCCGTCACATCGTGGACGCGGAAATACTTCGCTAGTGCCGGATACTTCCGGGCCACGGCCTCATACATCGCATAAGCCACGTTGCGGTAGGAAACATGCCCGGCCGGCGTGGTGCGCAGTTCAGAGATGTAGACGGCCTCGGCGAAGTCCATCTTGAACAGGGCGCGTTTGCGATAGGCCAGGGGAACCGCGTACTGCGAATTCTCTTCCGCCTC
>DATNKA010000169.1:0-5498 GCA_035603655.1 Candidatus Acidiferrales bacterium
CATTGGTCGCGACCTCGGCCCGGGCGACGAAATCCTGGTCACGCGCCTCGATCACGATGCCAACGTCTCCCCCTGGCTCGCCCTCGAAGAAAAAGGCGTTACCATCCGCTGGGCTGAAATTCACGAAGAAGATTGCACCCTCGATCTCGACGACCTGGCGGGCAAAATAAACCAGCGCACAAAACTGGTTGCCGTCGGCTACGCGTCGAATGCCGTCGGCACAATCAATCCCATAAAGAAAATCGTAGGCCTCGCTCACGCCGCCGGCGCGCTCGCCTACGTGGACGCGGTCCACTACGGCCCGCACGGCCTTATCGATGTTGCCGCCCTCGACTGCGATTTCCTCGTCTGTTCCACTTATAAATTCTTCGGCCCGCACATGGGCGTGCTTTTCGGCAAGCGCGAGCATCTGCAGCGCTTTCCTCCTTACAAGGTTCGCCCACTCACTGACGCCGTCCCCAACCGCTGGGAGTGGGGCACGCTCAACCACGAGTGCATCGCCGGCATCACCGCCTGCGTCGACTACCTCGCCGATCTCGGCCGCCGCTCGCTGACAAATGCCGGGACAGCCGCCCTCGGCTGTCCGTCCAGCGAGGCTCGACCCGCGGCGACATCCGACCGACGTGCCGCCATCATCGCCGCCTTCGAAGCTATCCACAACTACGAACACGAATTAATGAACCGCCTGATCATCGGCCTTCAGCAAATTCCAAAGGTGAAGATCTACGGCATCACCGACTCCTCTCGCTTCTCCGAGCGCTGTCCCACACTGGCCCTGCGCGTAGTCAACCAAACCGCGGACCAAACTCCGCTGGCACTCGCCACGAAGCTGGGGGATCAAGGGTTTTTTACCTGGGATGGGAACTACTATGCTCTAAACCTGACCGAGCGCCTCGACGTGGAAAAATCCGGGGGCTTCCTTCGCATCGGCCTTGTGCATTACAACGCGATTGAGGAAGTAGATCGCCTGCTAACGGCACTAAGACAGATCCTGACTTCGTAGGAGAAAATGCTGGACCGAGAGTTGAGCAAGGGTTGGGGAAAGCCCTTGGAAGGAAGGGGCTCGTTCCCGAGCGCTTTGAACCAGATGGCTTGAAACGCCTGCGATTTCAAGTCTTGTCCCCGAGCCAGTAAAGACGAGTGCTTTAGCCCCAGAGGGACGTTGGGTTAGTCGGTGTACACCGTCGCAAGTGGGAGTGTCCGAGCGCTCCTTAGGGCCAGCGCTTGGCAGTATCGTCCCATCCGGCCGCACGTACTGGTTGCGCAGCCGCGACCACTGGAGGAGATGGAATGCGAATCGGCGGTGCCTGCAGCCCGTTCACAGCCAGCGCCGGTTTGACCATGTCGGAGTTCATTTCTTTTTCTTCGGAGAGCAACGGCGCCACCAGGCGCAGCGCCTCCACTTCTTTCTCCAGCCGGGTCAACTCAATTTCCTTCTGCCTCAGAACCTCATAGACATTCTTCATGACCTTGGGTACCTGCGAATTAGGTTGTGCAGCTTTTCTCGCACTTTATCAGACTTACCTGCATTGTCAAGGCATTAAGCCGGGCCGCTAATGTTCGGATCGGCACCGACCGTTCTGCCAGATTTGCCACATCCCTTGCTGCGCACGGCTTTCATTGGATATTCACAGACTGCTACCCACTGCCCGCGCCGAAGCACAGGCTTACCCTAGCTCACCCTGAACTCGCAAAAGCCGCATGCTGCGCGCCCTTTCAATCACTTATGTCGGCGACTGCACAAAATCCGGTCACTTGCCTGTGGACTGCCTGCACTTCATTGAAAATAAACCAGATAAACTCGCCATCTTTTCATTGACTCAAAATTTAAAAGGAGTACAACAGGATCGTTCTTTGACAGTTTCTTAAGTTTTCCCGGTTGGTGCGGAGTCCGGGGCTCAAGCTCAGTCACTCTCACATTGCAAAATGCGGAGAGAAGGCAAGTAAGGGTCTATAGCAAAGCGCTGGTCGAGGAGAACGGGAAGCCCAGTCGAAGGCAGGATAGAGTTCCGAGGCGTTGAGTAGGTTTATCCGGTTGGCGGTGAGCCCGGAGCCCGAGCGAAGATCGCACGCAGCGCGCCCGCAAGGGAAGCAGCATAGCAGGTCAAGCAAGGGTCTAACGCGAGCTACTGGCTGAGACGAATGGACTCAACACCACCTCGGAACTCTTAATTTTGTTTACGCTCGCCTCGCTCTTCCTTCGGGTCCCCAAAGTTCTATTTCTTATTCAAGCTTTTGATCTGTTCGACCAGCGTATCGATTTCTTCGGGCGTTAGCTTGCCTGCAAACTTAGGCATCCGGTGCTTGCCGCTGGAGATTATGTTGCGCAGCTCATCGGCAGATACCGCAGTTGTGTTTTCAGAGACCAGCGACGGGCCGGCGAAGTGGCGCCCTGCAGCGGTTTTTCCGTGGCACTTCGCGCAATTTTGCTGAAAGACAGGGTTCTCTGTCAGGGTCCCCTCAGCGGTCGACGTCTGCGCGTAAAGTGCAATCGGCGAGGATAGTAAGCAACCAAGAACCAAGCTGAATCCAAGAATTTTCAATTCGAACCTCGGTGTCGTTGATCGGCAAAAACTTTTTGATGCGCACACCTGTTGCGAGGGTGCGCTGCTGCCGTCGACGACATCCTGCCGGCCGCGCGCCAGAGTCCCTCTGCAGGCCGAACGCGATCCAAGTTCAGGCGGGCACTTTCGTGACGCTGGCAACCAGTCCGGCGACGTGCCGCATCCCAATCTATATCTATAAGCCGGCCAAGTCGCCCGTCCAAAAAACATCCACGATATTACAAGATTTTTACAACCGAGTCAGAGTCTGGGCGAGAATTTCTTCTATCTAAAATCAAGACGATTCAGAAGATGTACATTGCTGATCTCATTGCGACCCCTGCCTGCGCCGAACCTGTTAGTCCCCAATGGGTGAAGCTGCTTAGCCCCCTTTCGATGAACGTCGGCTATGAGCGATGCGTGGGAGCAGATTTGTTCACGACCGACAGCGAAAACAGCCTATCGATGTCTATGCGCGCTGGACTGGCGACGCTCGACGTGCTCGAAAATGAAACTCTGGGCGATCGTGCAACCTCCCTCGGTATCGAACTGCCAGAAAAATTGGCCGCCGCGCTCAGCGGTTACGAGATGGTCTGAAGCTATGGGGCTGGCGCGGAGAGCGACCGGGGCGTGAACGCGCGCGAGCGTTACTGCTTATTCGCAGAATAAAGAGAAAGAGAAGACTGCGCACGGACGCGGTCCTGGGTATTTATTTCATGGAGAGAGCAACGGATGTTTTCATAATCGGTGGCGGCCCCGCGGGATTGGCGGCGGCCATCGCGGCGCGTCAGCGTGGTCTCGACGTTGTAGTGGCGGACGGTGGACGGCCACCCATCGACAAACCGTGCGGCGAAGGCTTGATGCCCGACGGCCGGGCAGCACTCGCACGGTTGGGAATTTCCGTCCCAGAGGTGGATTCCCATTCCTTTCGCGGGGTCAGCTTTACCGGCGACGGCCTGCACGTGGCGGCAAGTTTTCCCAAAGGCGTTGGAATCGGCGTGCGCCGCACCGTCCTGCACCGCCTCATGGTCGCCAGGGCGGAGGCCGTTGGAGTTTCTCTACTGTGGCAGACTCCCGTGACCGGCTTGCATCCAGACGGTGTCCGGCTGGGCGGGCAGATAGTTCACTCTCGCTGGATCGCCGGAGCCGACGGAGGTCATTCGCTGGTGCGGCGTTGGGCCGGTCTTGACCGTTATCACTGGGATCGGACGCGCTTTGCCTTCCGGCGACACTACCGCGTTTCTCCTTGGAGCGACTGTATGGAACTGCACTGGGGCGCGAAGTGCCAGATCTATATCACTCCCGTCGCGCAGGACGAAATCTGCGTCGCTTTGGTCTCCCGTGATCCACATCTCCGCCTGGACACCGCACTGCCTGCATTTCCGGAAATCGCTTCACGGCTTCGCGATGCTGAACCCACATCCGCGGAGCGAGGCGCGATCTCTTCAACCCGAAAGTTGCGACAGGTTTATCAAGGCCGGGTCGCCCTCGTCGGCGACGCCTCGGGCGCGGTTGACTCCATTACCGGCGAAGGTTTGTGCCTTACATTTCTTCAAGCGCAGGTATTGGCTGAGTGCTTCGCCGCCGGCGATTTGCGAAGTTATCAGCAACAGCACAGAGTTTTGTCGCGGCGTCCCGCTCTCATTTCCCAATTCATGCTCGCTCTTGATTGGAAGACTTCTTTGCGGCAGCGCGTGATGCGCGCCTGCGATTCCGACCCCCAACTGTTTCGCCGCATGCTTGCCATGCATGTCGGAGCTTTGTCACCCTCGGACTTCGCGGCTGACAGCCTCTCTCTGGGATGGCGCTTGTTGAGTGCGTGAAGCTCTCCAGTTTCAGAAGACTGACCTGGTCTGGCTTTAGAATTCCTAGCCCTTTTTTCGCGGAACGATAACCCACACCGTCCCGCGGCCTTCGCAGAAGCGGCAGCTTTCCTGCCCCATAGACGTCCCTGTTCCGTGGCATTCCAGGCAGTTGGCCACAATGTGCAGCTCCTGCAGGGAATTGTCGGGAAGCTTGGCTGGATCCTTAAAGGTCTCGGCACGATGGTAGTCGCGCAGCCAGAAGACCAGCTTGCCTTCCAGATTTTCCCGCTCTTTAGTACTGAGTTGTACGCACCGCGTCGGCCACCATTGGTGAATACAGCCGTAGCACACCAGTTCGCCGGCGTCGAAAAGGGCGCCAGGATCGGTGCGACGAAGAAACTTCTTACACCAGGAACAGGCGCTCACGCCCAGCAAGCCGAAAGCATCCTTCAGCCGTTCAATCTCCGCCGCTTGCCGCGCTACTATCTCTTCCACGCGGGAGTCAGATTCATCAGCCATGGCTTTCCGAAAAAAGCAAGCGCGTTCAGCATACACCGGCCTCAGGGTTGGACGTGCTCAGGTAAGCGTTCGAAAAAGCGAGAAACCAAAAACTGACAACTGCTTCCTCAATCCACGTGCTCCCCAATCTCGAAACTCTCTTCTGATAAAGGCAGCACATCGCGCTCCCGCGCCACCCACACATAAAGCGTAGGCAGCAAAAATACGCTCATGATCAGAGCCGCGATCAAACCTCCCACGATAACAATGGCGAACGGACGCTGCGAATCCGATCCAATCGCGTGCGACAAAGCCGCGGGCAACAATCCCAGAGTCGCCACCAACATCGTCATCATGATCGGACGCAGCCTTAACACCGCGCCCTCGACCGCCGCATCTTCAATCGTGTAGCGTCGCGCGCGCAGTTGGTTGATATATTCGAGCATGATCACGCCGGTCTGCACTGACACTCCGAACAGCGCCAGAAATCCCACTCCAGAAGAAACACTGAAATTCGTCCCCGTAAACCACAAAGCCAACAATCCGCCGATCGGAGCAATCGCGATATTCGCCATAATCAGCGTCGCCCATTTCAACGATTTGAACATCGTATAAAGTATGATGTAGATGATCAGGATCGTGATCGGCAGCA
>DATNKA010000170.1:0-5164 GCA_035603655.1 Candidatus Acidiferrales bacterium
ACCGCCGCCCATGACATGTTCGGTAATGCACCGGCGGGTAATTTCGTATGGACCTTCACCACGGCCGCCGTCGCGTGTCTACCGCCCAACCCGCCTGTTTCCGTGAGTCCTCCCGACGCCTCGGCCGGGATTTGCCAGAACACGGTAATCTCTGCCACGTTCCCCCAAGCCATGGATCCAGCCACCATCACCCCAGCGACCTTTACAGTGGCCCCGGGTGTAACTGGGACGGTCACCCACGATGTGACTAACAAGATTTTTACTTTTTCACCCTCAAACAATCTCACCCTGAACACAGCTTACACAGCCACAATCACCACCGGCGCCAAGGATCCATCCGGGAATGCTTTGGCGAGCAATTATGTATGGACTTTCACCACTGCCGCCTCAGCATGTGCAACGCCACCGCCGCCAGCTGTGATTTCCGTAACGCCTCCCAACGGGGCGGTCGGCGTATGTCCCAAGACGGTAATCATCGCGACATTCAATGAAGCGATGAATCCTGTAACCATCAACAACACCACCTTTACGGTGGCGCCTGGCGTAACCGGCGTCGTGACGCTGGATGGTACCGGCAAAATTGCGGCGTTCACTCCGTCCAGCAGTCTTGCCCTCAGCACAACGTATACCGCGACCATTACTACTGGCGCGCAGGATCTGGCTGGAAATCCCTTGGCCGCTAACTATGTGTGGAGCTTCACCACGGCCGCCAATGCCTGCCAAACGGGCGTGCCCCTAGGATCGGCGGCAAATTTTGTAGTTCTGGCCGGCTCTACGGTCACTAATACTGGTCCGACCATTATCAGCGGTGGAAATTTGGGACTAAGCCCAGGTAGCGCTGTCACAGGGTTCCCGCCAGGAACACTTGTTGCGCCCGCGGTGATGCACATAACTGACCCCACCGCGGCGCAGGCGCAACTCGATTTAACCACTGCGTATAGCTACGCCGCTGGACTCCCGGGAGGCGCTGTTCTACCTGGAGACATGAGCGGTCTGACTTTCACTCCTGGCCTGTATAAGACCTCAAGCACGGTCATGTTATCGGTGGGGAACGTCACACTCGACGCGCAGGGAAATGCGAATGCCGTTTTCATCTTCCAGGTCGGATCCACCCTCACGACCTTAGGAAGCACCCACGTCATCTTGGCTGGCGGAGCTCAGGCTAAGAACATTTTCTGGCAGGTCAGCAGTTCGGCAACCTTGGGAACGAACTCCATCTTCATGGGCACGATCCTGTCGCTTCAATCCGTCACGCTGGACACCGGCGCTGCCCTTACCGGCAGAGCGCTGGCGCGCAATGGAGCGGTCACTCTGGACACCAATGCCGTAACCGCTCCGTAAGCAGCGGCCCGGTAGCGAGCCAGCCCCAGGCTGGCTCACTCCCGGGCCCGGCTAGAAGCAAGATTTCAATCATTCATGCTTTGGAGGAATTTTTCTATGTTATCTCGCTCTCAGAACCTGTGGCGCCGGGCTGCTTTTATGCAGTTGGCAGTACTGATTGTCCTTTGCAGCATTGGCCCGTTCGCGGCGGCGCAGGATCAGCATCCTCCCAAATGGGAACTGTTCGGCGGATACTCGTATTTTTATCCCGGTGCGGGTGTGCACGGCATGCTTCCCGGAGGATTGCTTCCGGTGAGCAGTCGCTTGGAATCGAATCCGCGGGGTGCCGGCGCCAGTATCACTTACGACTTCAATCGCTGGTTTGGATTAACTCTCGATAGCAGCATTGATTGGGGCAGCGGCGAAACCGGCGTAGCCAAGAGAATTGACGATGCTGGGTTTTCCAATCTCTCCTTTGGCCCCAAGGTGACTTTCCGCCATCGTCACGTCTCTCCGTTTATTGAGGCCTTCGTCGGCGACCACCGGCTGATGCCTGATGCCTTCCACGATATCGACAAGCTTGGATTCATGTTTGGAGGCGGCCTGGATGTCAATGTTTCCAGGCACTTTGCTTTGCGGCCATTCAGGGCCGACTATGTAATCTCCAGCTACCGCTACGGTCCTCCGGCCTCGACTCCAAGCACGGACCTTACTGGCGCACGACTCCAGGCAGGACTTGTATTTATGTGGGGCGGTAATCGCTCTGTAACTCCGCCCAGCGCGGCCTGTTCGATACGTCCCGGCGAAGTCTTTGCCGGTGAGCCTGTGACCGCAACTGCCAGCGGAACGAATCTCAATCCCAAGCGTAAGGTCGCATACACCTGGAGCGGCTCCGGAGTTAAGCCCAACGAAACTGGCGACTCCATTCTCCTTGACACCACCGGCTTGCAAGCTGGGGCATACCAGGTTACTGCCAGCTTGAGCGACGGTAGCCAAAAGGACGTTGCCTCCTGCACCGCGAGGTTTACTGTGAAAGAGGCGCATCCGCCAGTTATTTCATGTTCATCTGACCCGGCTAGCGTAGTGATCGGTGGAACCACAACTATCACATCGGTTGCCACCAGCCCTGATGGTCGCATTCTGTCTTACAGCTACTCGACCAGCGCTGGAAACATCACGGGCAGCAATTCCACCGCGACCTTGAATACTACGGACGCGCAGCCCGGTACCATCACCGTAACCTGTAACGTGAGCGACGACCGCAGTCACCCGCTCTTGGCTTCTGCCTCGACCGTGGTGAACTTGCAAGCGCCACCGCCGCCGCAGCCAGACATCGCCGTCATGGCTGCAATCGAGAAGAGGCTTGCGCTTCACAGCGTATATTTTGCGACCGCGAAGCCAAGTCTTGAGAATCCCGACGCCGGACTGCTCCCCAGCCAGGAGAAAACCCTGACTGCGCTAGCCGGCGACTTTCTGATTTATCTCCAAGCCAAACCGGATGCCCGCCTCACTCTGGAGGGCCATGCCGATCCACGCGGTTCAGTAGAATACAATCAGACGCTCTCTGAACGGCGAGTGGATCGAGTCAAGCGTTTCCTGACGGGGCTGAACGTTCCCGCCGCCAACATTCAGACGCAAGCGTTTGGCGAGCAGCAAAACCTCACCGACAGCCAGGTGAAGTCAGCAATCGAAAAAAACCCCGAGTTGAGTCCGGAGGATCGACATAGGGTACTTACAAATATGAGAACGATTATTTTGGCCAGCAATCGGCGGGTAGACATCACGCTGAGTAACGCGGGCCAAGCGTCGCAGCAGTCTGTCCGCGAGTTCCCCTTCAACGCTGCGGATTCTCTGACCTTGCTGAAAGAGGAAGGAACCAAGAAAACTGCAAGTCCTTCGCCGAGAAGAAAGGCGAAGGCGAAAGCTCAACAATAAGCCTCACCGAATGCGCAGCACGATAAGACGGCCGTTCAAGTGACTGGAGTGAACAAGTTACACTGGATGGGATGGGCCAGCACCACGCGTTCGGCCACGCGGCCATTGGCCCGCTTATGTGTCGTTACCGAAAACTTTATGCGAGTTGAAAATGCAGAGGTTCCGAGCATTCATGAGATCCTGTTGCTACCACGATGAGCTCGCTTTTCGTAGCTTTTTGTCGCTGGTCGCCTCCAGCTTTTTAACCCGCGCTGCCCCTGCAAGCGAAGATCCTCGCGCTTGGTCAACCAACTCAACCGGTCTCCGAAACAGCGCGCCGCCCGGTTGGCTTTCAGCTGCGCCCCGCAGACAGCTGGTTCGCGCCTTTAGGCCATTGCGATGCCAGTCCCACAACACAAGATGCAGTTTGGGTAGATCGGTCACCAACCGCCCTAACTAATTCTTGCGTATTCGTCCGCGCAACCATACCGCTAATGTCGTTCGTTCCCTCCTCAGTGATCACTACAAAGGCGGGCAAGGAGTATCAGCGCAAAACCTGCCAACGAAAGCAGCGTCCGGGACATGGATGTTCTACCCTGCCGTTTCCCGTTCAGGCAAGTGGATTTGCCTGAACATGACCCGTTCTGACAGCGCTGTAAAGGTCAAAGGTGTCAGACGAATTTATCCGGCGATGAATCAACAGCTTTCACTCGTAGCGCAGCGCCACCATGGGATCGAGCTTGGCCGCCCGCCGTGCCGGGATGTAATTCGACAGCAGAGTTACCCCGACAAGCGCCATGGACACCCAGACAAACGTGACAGGGTCTGAGGCTTTCACCTCATAGAGCATGCTGGCCAGGAGGTGGCCAAATGCCAGCGAACTCGCGATACCGAGTGCCAGCCCGGCGAGGGCCAGCCGCATCCCTTGCATGACAATCATCCTGAGCACATCGCTCTGTTTCGCTCCTAACGCCATCCGAATGCCGATTTCATTCGTACGCTGCGTAACCGAATACGCGATGAGTCCGTACAGTCCAACTGCGGCGAGCACGACAGCAAGTGCAGCGAACATGCCGAGTAACAAAGAAGAAAAACGCGGCTGCGCTACTGAGGACTCGACGATATCATCGAGCGATCGGAAGGCCGATAGAGTCTCGTCCTTATCGACTACTCTCACGGCATCGTAAAGCCCAGTTTCGAGAGGAGTGGGATTGGCCGTGGCGCGCACCACTAGATTCATCGTTGGCGGAGCATACTGCGCATACGCCACATACATTTCGGGCTGTTTTGGATCGCTCAGCGCTCTGTGGCTGATGTTTCCGACGACGCCGACGACCTCGCGGTCCGGCTGGGAATCTCCCATTAGTTCAAGATGCTTGCCGAGCACATCCTGTCCGGGGAAAAAACGTTTGGCAAACGCTTGATTGACCAGCAGAGTACCGGGACTATTTGCTGTGTCATGTTGACTGAGCCATCGTCCCGCAAGCAAAGGAATGCGCATCGCGGCGAGATAACCCGGCGTCACCTGGCGGTAGTACGCGTCATCGAATTCGCTCTGCCGGTAGCTGTGGCCTGGGATTTTGAACGGGCCGTCGCTGTGCTGGCCGGTCAAGGGCAGCTCTGAGGTTGCACCGACTGCTTCGACCCCCGGAAAATTTGCGACTCGCTCCTCAAGTTCCTGCCAGAAACGCACCCTATGCGCAGGATCGTTGTAGGAAGGGCCGTTCAGACTTAGCTCTGCGGTAAGAACGTGCTGACTCTGGAAACCTGGATTGACGTGTATGAGCAGCCAGAAGCTCCTGATGAGCAGTCCGGCACCGACCAGCAACATAAGCGATACTGCAATTTCTCCGACCACCAGCGCACTGCGGATGCGCCTGTGCGTTATCTGCGCCGAATTCCGCGTGGATTCTTTCAGTCCGCTGAACCC
>DATNKA010000171.1:0-10704 GCA_035603655.1 Candidatus Acidiferrales bacterium
CCCATCCAGCGAGTTGAACATCTCGACCTTCACACGGTAGGACGAATCCGCATAAAAGCGGGCCAATTCATCCGCTGGAACTCTTAGGATGCCAGAAGCTTGACTGATCCAGAGATCGCCGTTTTTACGAAGTACCATCCCACTCGCGTCGGCAAACGGTTCTCCGTCTGAAATGAGAGAAATGAACCGCTCGCCATCAAACATTTGGATGCCGGTGAGGCCTCCGATCCAGGTTCGTCCGTTTCGCTCCGCTAGGGATGTGACCTCGCCAGTGTTCAATCCACTTGAAGACGTGAACGACCGTACCCGGGCGCCATCAACGAGAGCGACTCGGTCTCCCGAGAAACTGAACCATAGTCGGCCTACCGAGTCTTTCAGAATGTTTACAGGCACCCCGTCAGGCAGACCCTTTAAATTTCCATGTTCAATCCATTCCCCGTTTTTCCAAGCAAGGTAGTCTTTGTCCTCAAACACAATCCAGACTTGACCACCCCTGTCGCTGGTAATAATCAATGGGTTTCGATCATTCAGATGGTGAGGCGCGGCATAGGAGGTGAACCGGCCGTTGGCGTAACGCCACAGCATGCCCGGTCCACTAAACCAAATCGCTCCAGCCTGGTCACGGCAAGCCGCAGTTAAGGATCGAGGCGCGCCCTTAACGTTTTCCCGCTGACCGGCCCCAAAACGAACGATACCCGGCGGCGCCGCTCCAGTCGTGGCATATATATAGCCGTTTCCAGCGTTAACAATAGACAAAGCCCGTGCGCCCGATGGCAACGTCTCCGAAGAGAGCTTCGTTGGAGTGAATCGGTCAAGACCTTCGGACGTAGCTACCCAGAGAGATCCCTCCCGGTCTTCGAGTATCTGGCTGCCTTCACCTCCGGTTAGCCCATCATGTTTCTCGAAACTGCTCACGAACGGCGGCGATAGGCTCATCGTGCTTGAGGGCCAAGTCAGGCATCGCAGCCCGGCATCTGTGGTCAAGATCCATAGGCGGCCTAGTCGATCCGTCAGGAGGTTGAGGGATTTGAGGTCTATCGGCGCTCCGGCGGGCACAAGCTTTTCGTCTCGCCACCGAAAAGGTTGGACTTTTCCCTTTATGCCTGAGATCCAGTAAAGCCCATCTTGAGTCCGCGTCAACGTGGTTAGGAAGCGATCATAATGCACGTTCGAATCGCGGAATTTGTGCTCTCCACGGCTAAGATAGGAGACGCCTCTTTTCGAGCTAACCCACAAACGCGCCTCGTTATCGAGGTAGAGGTCAGATGCGTAGTTCTCTAAATAGTTCCACTCTTCCGCTACATTGGACCAATGATGCCCGTCGAATCGCTTGAGTCCTCGGTGGGTTGCGGCCCAAACCGTTCCGTCGGCATCTTGCAGGAATTTGAAAATGTGAACCCCGTCCAGCTCAGTGCCGGATTCGTAGTTCGTCACCGAGTTCCCGCGTATTAAACTCGCTCCATATTCAGCATAAGAGAGCCACAGTGCACCGTCCGGGAGAGCTGTTACGGAAACGAGGTGATCGTTCAGCAAAACGGAACCGTTCGTAGGTTGAAAGCGCTCGAAAGATACGCCGTCGAAACGGTACAACCCGTGCTGGCTCGCGATCCAGAGATACCCATCGGGCGCCTGCGCAATGCCCTCTATGTTGCTCGGAGCTCCGTCCCGACTGGTCCAACCCGTGTGATACAAGTTCTGAAATATCGAGTTCTGCTCGCTACCCCTTGCGTCGCAAACCAAAATCACGCACACAGCGAGCAGCAGGCTCGCTGCAAAGAGGATCGTCGCTTGGAGTGCCTTCGCCGGCCCTAACGATCTTGTCGATGGGCCTTTTGGGGAGCGCGTCAACACCAGCAGTCAGCCTTTCCACCTGGAGCTCAATTTAGAGATCGTTATAACCGCGACGGAACCGCCATCATCGCAGCATCGCTTCGATCGTTGGCGCGAAAGCTTTGAAAAAATGCTGCTCACGTGATTCTAGACCAATTTCTCCGCGATCCCGAGGTTCGAAGTGATTAAAGGACTCTGTATGGGACGAAAAGATTACCGCTAGTGCCGCGCCCGGCAAGCCTCCGAGACGATCCTGGTTTCTATGCTCCTACTGGAGATCTGCGGTCGATGCAGCGAAGTAGAGCCATCGCCTTTTGACTATGCAAGCAGCAAGGGTTGGGATAAAAGTGCTGCGAGGACTGAAAGACGACTGAAATACAAAGTCTCGTCCGCAACAATCACGGACGAGACCGTTGGTTGTGTATCTATTTCTTGGCTGTCGTCAACCTGGATGGATCCGTTGCAGCATCGCTGATAAAGGCCGCCACTTCTTTCGGCCGCGACAGCATGGGCACATGGCTGGTCGGAAGGGTTAGAGTTTTTGCATTCATTTTCTCTGCGCTGTCCTTTTCCTGCTGGGGCATAATCATGCGGTCGTTCGAAGCAATGACAAACCAAGTCGGTTTGCTGCGCCAGGCGGGTATTGAGATCGTGCCGCCAAGTGCTGCGCCTTGAGTTGGGCCTTCCGTTGCGACCATGATCAGCTGTTCTTCGGTTGTGAGATCGGGAGCAAAGTCTTCCTGAATCCCCTTTGGAGTAAGGACCAGGAACCCGTCCTCGATAGGACGCAATTCTCCTACTCCGGGAGTGGCACCGTAAGGTTTTCCCATGCTCGCCGCCGACTCTCCTTGATCCGGAGCAAACGCTGCCACGTAAACCAGGCCCGCTACCTTCGGATTGTTGCCGGCTTCCGTGATAACGGCACCACCGTAGGAATGCCCGACTAAGAGAACTGGACCATCTTGCGCGTCAATGATGCGCTTGGTTGCGGCCACGTCTTCGGCAAAAGAGGTCAGCGGGTTCTGGACGCAGACGACGTGCAAGCCCTTTGACTGAAGAAGCGGGATCAGCTTTGACCAGCTTGATCCGTCGGCCCACGCGCCGTGCACCAGGACAATGTTTTTGATCGGTTGATTTGTTGTAACCTGCGATGTGCCTGCCAACGGGAACGCAAATTGGGCGAGAGCAATCGCAAAGATGGAGATGGCTCGTAATCCGTGATTGAACTTCATGTTGTGGTCCTTTCGCGAGGTAGAGCTTGATTTGCGTGCTCGCCAAGCATGCAATGAACCTACAGGGCTCGCCGTGAACGCGGAAGCTCCTATCGAGCCTTGTCGGCCTAGCCCTATGTGGCCATAATGTGGGTTTGTCAGATGATCCCCGCATTTGCGCAACTACGCGGGCAGTCGGGGAGCAGCCTTTCAGGACTCGATGATGCCGCGCTGCAGACCGATAACGACTGCATGGGTGCGATCATTCGCCCCTAGCTTGGAAAGGATGCTCTTTACGTGGTTCTTAACAGTATTCTCGGAAATGTTGAGTTGGTCTGCGACAATCTTGTTCGAATTTCCTCTAGCCACGCCCCGTAAGATCTCAACTTCCCTTTGGGTGAGGTCATCTTCTGTGAAGTGCTCAGCGAGAAGTTGAGCAATCTCGGTGGGCACTCGTTTCTTCCCAGCATGTACAATCCTGATGGTATCGATAAGTTCGGTTCTCACGAGGTTCTTGAGCAAGTAGCCTCTTGCACCTGCTTCGAAGGCTCGCACCACCTGAATATCCCCGGCGACCGTCGTCAGAACAATAAACCTGGAGTCGGGAAACTCCTTCTTTATGGCAAGCATCGCATCTAAGCCATTGAGATTGGGCATCCGAAGGTCCATGAGCGTGATATCGGGGCGGTGGGCCCGGTAGGCTAAGAGGGCCTCATTTCCGTCGGCAGCCTCGCCCACCACCTGCATATCAGCTTGTTCGTCGACCTCACCGGCAATTCCAGAGCGCATCAGCGGATGGTCATCCACAATGAGTACTTTGATTTTATTGTTATCCGTCATTGGGACGTCACAAACATGTCGAGTCCGTTCTTTTGCTGATCTTTGCAGAGTACTCGCTTGCCTGTCTTAAGAGAAGCGGCTCGAAAGGGCTAGAGACAAATATTCCTTTCGAGACTGCGCTCGTTTCATCGGCGGTTCTAGACTCGCAAGGTGCAGCGACTGTTTACAATGTTTCCCGCAGGGATTCCAGGTTTCGGCCTGGCTATTCTGCGTTTTTGCGCGGCGGCGGCTGGAATCGCTAGTGTAATGAGCGGTGGTGAAACCTGCTCAAACTGGACCTGTGTTGCTTTCTTGCCTTTTGGTTTAGCACTGCTCCTCGGGGTCCTGACACCAGCAAGCTGCATCGGTTCACTCACCATGCAAGGCATCATGGTTTATCAGGTCGGAACGGCAGGCCTAGCGCACTGCTCCCTGAGTATCCTCCTTGCGACTGCGGTCTTGATGCTGGGTCCAGGCGCCTATTCAATTGACGCTCGGCTTTTCGGACGACGACAAGTAGTCGTCCGAAAAACCACTGCCGAGAGGAAGCCTCCCAACTAGTGCGTCCGGCCCACGGTTCGTAAACGCGCCGGACAACATTCGTCTCACCGCAGTTCCTCTTCTCGTAGCTCCAAAGGGCTTGTAGTTCGGTACTCGATCTGGTCTTTCGTGTTCTCTCATCGAGTCTTACCTTCGATCATGTTCAGAGGAGCAGGATGGTTTCCTCGAAGAAGTGCCTACCAGGAGTTCACGCGATGAAAAGAACAAGGGCTCTGTTTAGTTCCGTCGAGTTCGGGCCGCTCAAGCTCAAGCACCGTGTTGTTATGGCGCCCCTAACGCGGTCGCGCTCTGTCCAACCCGACTCCGTTCCCGGTGAGCTGATGAAGGAGTATTACGAGCAACGAGCGTCGGATGGCGGCTTCATCATAACGGAAGCGACGAACATTTCTCTGACCAGTCGTGGATGGCTGGGGTCTCCGGGCCTGTACTCCGACCAACAGGTTGACGGCTGGAAGAAGATTGTCTCGGCGGTGCGTGCCAAAGGCGGGCACATGTTCGCACAACTCTGGCACACCGGACGTTCGTCACATACTGCGATGACCGGTGGCGAAATGCCGGTCTCAGCCTCGGTCGATCCAGCCTATTGGCAACATCCCAGCCACCTCGTCTCGATTCCAGGAGGCTGGGTTCAGCCGTCCCCCCACCGCGCGCTTACCGTGCCCGAGATAGCGGCGATTGTCCAGGACTATCGTAGGGCGGCTGAGCGCGCTATAGATGCCGACTTCGAGGGCGTCGAACTGCACGCCGCTAACGGCTATTTAGTGGATCAGTTTCTTCAGGATGGCAGCAACAAGCGCACCGATGAATACGGCGGGGCTATGGAAAACCGCACACGATTCCTTTCGGAGGTCGTGACGGCGTTGATTTCTGTGTGGGGCGCCGACCGTGTTGCCGTGCGCATTGGCCCAGGCGGCACTTGGAATGGCATGTCGGACTCCAATCCTCAGGCCCTCTTTTCGTATGTGGGTGAATGCCTGAACAAGTTTGGTCTGGCATATCTCCACATCATAGAACCGCGCATAGGCGGGAGTGAGGTGGTCCATGCCAACCAGGGAGCGGTTGCTTCGGAGCACCTCCGAACCATCTTCAAAGGCAAACTGATCGCAGCGGGCGGCTTCGAACCAAAAACTGCAGAGGAGATCGTCGAGAAGGGCACGGTCGATGCCGTCGCGTTCGGGCGTCATTTTGTGTCCAACCCTGATCTTTCGCGACGTATCCGAGAAGGTCTACCGCTCTCTGACCATGACCGGAGCACCTTCTACACCTTTGGCGCGCATGGCTACACGGACTATCCGGTGTACGAAAGTCTCCTAGTGGGGTGACATAGCCATTTTTCGGCGGTGAATGCTGCCGGACGAGAGCGTCATCCTGTAGGTTCCATTTTTTCGAAACGAATGAGGAGGAGTCATGACAGGAGTTTCTCGTTCCACAAATAAAGACATTGTTCTCGAAGCGTTTGAGATGCTGTTCAACAAGAGAGATTACGTATCTGCGGAGAGATTCTGGTCTCCCGACTACATTCAGCATAGCGCCTACGTCGCTACACGTCGCAGTGGGCTTTTTGATTTCATCAAGTCGCTTCCCGCAACGCTTCAGTACGAAAACGGTCATGCCGCCGCCGCAGGCGACTTTGTGATTTTGTACGGGCGCTATTCCGGTCATGGATTGGGAAAGAACTGGATTGCCTCAGATTTTGTCCGCCTCCAAAATGGGCTGCTCGTCGAGCACTGGGACGTAATCCAGAACGAGGCAACGGAAGCCGAGTCTAAGAGCGGCCGCCCCATGTTTGGCCTCACCTTTCCACCTGCCGCGTCACCGAGCGTACTCACTACCAACGTCTAGCAAATATTGGCACACAGAATAAACGGAGGCCTTATGAACGATTTGTTGCAAGCAGCAGTGAAAGCACATGGTGGTCTCAAACGCTGGAATCAAGTCAAAGCAATCAAAGTTGCCGCGTCGATCACGGGCGCGATCTGGTTTGTGAAGAGCAAGGGCGACTATCTGAAGGACATAGTGATGACAGTGGACACCACGAAGGAGCAGATGATCACGGATTTTCCGGGCCAGGACAAGCGTTCCAGATTTGAGCCAGAACGGATTGTGATCGAGCGGAACGATGGAACACGCATCGAATCTCGCGACAATCCGGAAGCATCCTTCGCAGGGCAAAATCGCGAAACGCCATGGGACGATTTTCACGTCGCGTATTTCCAGGGCGAAGCCTTGTGGACTTACCTGAATACGCCGTTCCTCTACACCCATGACGGATTCACTAGTGAGGAAATTTCGTCGATTCAAGTCGAGAACGAAACTTGGCGACGGCTGAAAGTGACCTTTCCCGATTCTGTGAAGAGCCACACACGGGAACAGATCTCCTGCTTTGGGCCAGACGGATTACTTCGCCGACACGATTACACGGTGGATATTCTTGGCGGCGCCACTGGACTGAACTATGCCTCGGAATATCGCGACGTGGACGGCATCATCGTCCCGAGCAAGCGTCGAGTGTATGCGTATGAAGGCGATTATCAGCTGGTGAAAGAACCGTTGCTTGTAGCAATCGATATGGGTGACATCGCGCTTCTTTAGTCATCGATAACAAACGAAAGGTCATCAATGTCGAAAGAATTTCTCTTCAGTCGTCTACGGATCGGAGCCATCCAGCTTCCGAATCGAATCGTTATGGCGCCGCTCACACGGATGCGTGCCGGAGCCAACAATGTGCCGACCGCGCTGAACGCCGAGTATTATGCCCAGCGCGCTTCCGCGGGTCTCATCATCTCTGAAGGAACGGCAGTCAGTGATGATGCCCATGGCTACCCCAACGCCCCGGGAATTTACACGGCAGAACAGATTACAGGCTGGCGAGCGGTCACAGATGCCGTCCATGCTCGCGGAGGACGGATCATCATGCAAATCGCTCACAACGGGCGAAACTCGCATTCTTCGCTGAGGCCGGATGGATCTGTGCCCGTTGCACCCTCCGCGGTTGTTGGGAATATTCCTGCCCTCACCAAAGACTTCCGACAGGTCACGGCTGAAATTCCCAGGGCCTTAGAAGCTGCTGAAATTCGAGTCATCGTCAGTACCTTTCGTCAGGCTGCTCTGAATGCCATCGAGGCAGGATTCGACGGAGTAGAACTGCAGGGAGCAAACAGCCACCTGATCGAGCAGTTTCTTGAAGATGGAACCAACACAAGGACCGACAAATATGGTGGTTCGCTGGGGAACAGGTGCCGTTTTCTACTCGACATTGTCGCGGATGTCAGCGCAGCTATCGGCGCAGATCGTCTCGGGGTGCGTCTCTCGCCCTTCGGGCAGTATGGTGGCATCCACGATACCAAGCCCGAAGAGCTCTTCAGCTTCGTGATCAAGAGGCTGAGCGAGTGTCATCTTGCTTATCTTCACCTGATCGAAGCTCGCGGATCTGAGATCGGTCTTTCGGACGAACTGCACGAAGGCGCGGTGAACAACGCGGTACTGTTTCGGTCGGCATTCAACGGACCGCTTCTCTCTGCAGGTGCTTACTCACCGGCCAGCGCGACCGTGGCCATCGAGCAAAAGTATGCAGACGCAATCGTTTTCGGTCGGCTCTTCATTGCGAACCCGGACCTGGTCGAACGGATCGGGGCAAATTATCCATTAAACGCCTTTGACCGCTCCACGTTCTACGGCGGCGCGGAACATGGCTATACAGACTACAAGAGTATTGGAGCGGCCGCATGAATACCGTCACATACACCTCTCAATCTGAAGCACCTGCCCTCGAACAATCGAGTTACGCGAATCGGCTCGTAGGAGAATGGCGTCTGGTGACCTACATTGATGAGAATGAAGGCTCCGACGATACGCAACCATTCGGCCCGAATCCGCAAGGGTTTCTGATCTACACGGCGGATGGATTCGTCTCCGCGCAGTTGATGAAGCCGGGCCGTCCCGCGTTTCATTCATCGGACTGGCATCACGGAACGCCGCAAGAGTACCAAGCGGCTGGGAGTGGTTACATCGGCTATTGCGGAACCTACGATGTAGACGAAGAGAAAGCAACAGTCACGCATACACCCTCTGTTTCTCTACTGCCTAATTTGATCGATGGACGCCAGTGTCGCTCGATTGATCTACAAGGCGATCGGCTTGTATTACGGGCAGCCGGCGCTCCTGTTGCAGGGGGTCTCTACGTCACAAGCCGTTTGGAGTGGCAGAGAATCGTCACAAGCGTCGCACCGTCGACGAACGACCACGGAAGGTGACCCATGTTTCGTTTTAGCACACCGGAGGGCGAACACTTCCGTATGACGCATGTGCGAACTTCACCCTACTACCCCCAATCGAACGCGAAAATCGAGCGCTGGCACAAGTCTCTAAAGAGCGAGTGCATCCGGCCGAGAACACCGCTTTCGCTGGACGATACGCGGGGCCTCGTGCAGGGATATGTCGAGCATTACAACAACATTCGTTTGAACAGTGCCATCGGCTATATCACGCCAAAGGACATGCTGGCCGGACGCCAGTGGGAGATTCACAGCGAACGGGACCGGAAATTGGCATGGGCTCGACGGCAACGACAGATCCGGCGCCAGCAAGCCGCATGAGAGTGTGTCGGATTGTCCCCCGGCTAAAAAGTTGCTAGAGTTTGCGGTATGCGCATCTTTGTTGAGTGGCTTGGTTTGATCGCTCTAACTCAGATATGTTTTGCCATCGACAATGACAGACCGGATCTAAAGTCTCTTTACGATGGCCGTCGATGGTTTGCACTTCGCGAAGCCGCGCTTAAAACTGACGCCCCCCTTTTCTATCGCGGTGCTGTCGCGTGCGTATTCAACGATCTACGCCAGTGCCAGAAAAAGTCCAAGGCTGTCGTAAGGTCCGAGCCACGCTCCGACCAGGCGCACGCAGTGCACAGCCTATTGGCCGCCGTTTACTTGCGGTCGGGACAATATCGAAAGGCTCTGTCGCAGGTCGACGAGATGCTCGCGCTTAAGCCAGATGATGCCGACGCAAAGAGTGTCCGTCCGTTGCTAGCCGCCCTGAGTAGCTCGCCTGATCAGTCCATCGGCAGGCGGCGCTCCACGACCTTGAGCCTGCATCATGAGGGAAAGGATTTGGGCGTGCCCGTCTCCATAAATGGGATGCCCGCGACATACACGTTTGATACAGGGGCAAACTTGTCGCTGTTGAGCGAGTCAGAAGCGAAGCGCTTGGGGCTTGCCATCCGGGATGTGGAATCGAGAATGGAGGTCATGACCGGAGCTCGGGTGTCCCTCCGCATTGCCGTTGCCGACGAACTGGCGGCAGGCGGTTTTCGCTTGAAACATGTAGCATTCTTGGTCTTCCCGGATAACCAGCCTCCATTTGACGATCTGCCGCCGGGGGAGCGCGGAATTATAGGGATACCCGTGCTCTTGGCGTTTCAGAGTTTTAGTTGGGGATCGGATGGGACATTTCAAATCTCCGTACCATTCCGGAGGCTTCCTCACGCAGACCTTTGTTTCGACGAGCAGATTCCTGTAGTGGACGTTCAGTTTGAGAACAGCAGGCTTAATTTCTCGCTGGATACGGGAGCTGAGGAGACCTACCTCTATCCGCCTTTTGCAGCCGCGCTTCCGCAACTTATGAGGGACCAAGGAAAGAAGGAATCCCAAACGCTGACAGGAATAAGCAGTAGCACGCAGGTGGAATCCAGTACACTGCCCAAATTGCAACTGGACATTGGTGGATTCCCAACGGTTCTTCGGCCAGCCCATGTCATGTTAGGGCTGACTACTGCCGGTAGCAAGTTTTTCGATGGAAACCTGGGAATGGACCTTCTTACCCAGCCACAAAGAACCACAGTCGATTTTAAGTCGATGACGCTTACACTTCAGTAGGCTTCGACGCTGAGCTACAATCACTCGGCTGGGTGAAACAGAAGCGCCTCTGCAGCGATCCAACCATGCTGAGGGTAACCTGCTGGGCTCATCGAGACGATGATCGGCAGCGCGGGAAATCAATTTCTTGCGCCGCTATTCGAACTCATCGGATCGAAAGACCCCGATGCCTTGAAAATCCCCGCCCGCAGAACGGAATACTTACTAACGGAGAGCGCGTCCCCATCAGTTCAGGCTGAACCAACACACCAGGGCTTCGCCAACTCGCTCTTCAAGACATGACCGTGCCAAGCGCCCAGATGTCGGAGTGCCACGGGTTAATCGTACGAGAGCCGAAACCAGGTGGAACTCCAGCACTCGAATTGGCTGGACGGTCTAATCGAAATTATCTCAATAATGGAAATCTAATTTCC
>DATNKA010000172.1:0-4523 GCA_035603655.1 Candidatus Acidiferrales bacterium
TACGACAAAATCGTAGCCACGGTTTGCCCCGAGGCGAAACTGCGCAAGCTGGTTAAGAACATGGTGTACGTTGGCGTGGTCGCGCAGCTTCTCGAAATCGAAATGGGTGAAGTCGAGAAGGCTATCCGCAAACAATTTGCGAAAAAAGTAAAAGCTGCAAACCTCAATCTTGGCGCAGCTCAGGCAGGATTCGATTACGCGAAAACAAATTTGCAGAAGCGCGGCGTGTTCTACATCGAGCGCATGGACAAGACCGCCGGCAAGATCATCATCGACGGCAACTCCGCCGCGGCTCTGGGCTGCATGTTTGCCGGATGCACGGTGGTCACCTGGTATCCCATCACGCCCTCGTCCTCGCTGGTCGAAACCATGATCGAGTACATGAAGGAGTATCGTATCGGACCCGACGGCAAAGCCACTTTCGCCATCGTCCAGGCAGAGGATGAACTGGCAGCCATCGGCATGGTTATCGGCGCCGGCTGGGCGGGAGCGCGTAGCATGACCGCGACCGCCGGCCCCGGCATTTCGCTCATGTCGGAGTTCGCCGGCCTGGCTTACTATGCGGAAATCCCCGGCGTGATCTGGGACATCCAACGCGTCGGTCCTTCCACCGGCCTGCCCACGCGCACCTCCCAAGGCGATATTCTGGCTACCGCATTTCTTTCTCACGGCGACACGAAACACATCATGCTGATTCCGTCCTCGGCGGCAGAATGTTTCAGCATGGCGTCGGAAGCCTTCAATCTTGCGGAGCAATTCCAAACCCTCGTCTTCGTCATGTCCGATCTTGATCTTGGCATGAACAACTGGATGTCCGATCCCTTCGACTATCCGACTACTCCCATCCAGCGCGGCAAAGTTCTCGACAGGGAAGACCTCACAAGACTCGGCGGATTTGCCCGCTACCGGGATCTGGACGGCGACGGCGTAGGCTATCGCACACTGCCCGGGACCGAGCATCCTGCAGCCGCCTACTTCACCCGCGGCAGCGGACACAACGACAAATCCAACTACAGCGAACGCCCCGACGATTACGAAAATAATATGGAGCGCCTGAATCGCAAGTTCGAGACGGCACGCTCCTTCGTGCCGCGTCCTGAAATTTTCAAGGGCGCAAAGACAACCAAGATCGGAATCATCGCTTACGGTACTTCGCATTGGGGCATAACGGAAAGCCGCGACCAACTCCGGAACGAGTACGCGATTGAAACCGATTACCTCCGCCTTCGCGCTTATCCTTTCACCCGCGAGGTTCATGAATTCATCGAACAGCACGATCGCGTCTACGTCGTCGAGCAGAATCGCGACGCACAGATGCTGAGTCTGCTCAAGCTCGACCTCAAACCAGAAGTGACCACGCGTCTGCGCAGCATCAGCCATCTCGACGGACTGCCGCTCGATGCGCGCTCCGTCACCGACGAACTCAGCACCATGGAGGGCAAGTAAATGGCGACTACGCCGACTGCAGAACCAAAAGCTCCGGAACCGAAAGTCAACCGCATCGGCCTCAGCGTCATCGATTACAAAGGCGGGAAGACCACGCTGTGCGCCGGTTGCGGCCACAATGCAATCTCCGAGCGCATTGTCGAAGCTATGTACGACATGGGCGTCCAGCCTGAGCAGGTCGCCAAATTGAGCGGTATTGGTTGCTCTTCCAAAAGCCCCGCGTACTTCATGAACCGTTCGCACAGTTTCAATTCTGTCCATGGGCGCATGCCCTCAGTCGCCACCGGCGCGATGCTCGCGAATCGCAATCTGATTGCGCTCGGCGTCAGCGGTGATGGTGACACTGCTTCCATCGGCATCGGCCAGTTTGTTCATCTCATGCGCCGCAATCTCCCCATGATCTACATCATCGAGGACAATGGCGTGTACGGCCTCACCAAAGGCCAGTTCTCGGCCACCGCCGATCTCGGTTCAAAACTGAAATCAGGAGTGATCAACGATCTTCCGCCGATCGATACCTGCGGACTCGCGATTGAACTGGGGGCAACATTTGTCGGTCGCTCCTTCTCGGGCGACAAGCGCCAGTTGAGCACCATGTTGAAAGCCGCGATCGCTCACCAGGGCACGGTCATGCTTGACGTGGTCTCCCCTTGCGTCACCTTCAACGACCATGAGGGCTCGACCAAGTCGTACAAGTACGTGAAGGATCACGAAGAGACCCTGCAGGAGATGAGCTTCGTTCCGCATTTCGAAGAAATCGACGTCGAATACGATCCCGGAACAACCGTCAGCGTCACCATGCACGATGGCTCGCACCTGCAACTGCGCAAACTGGAAGAAGATTACGATCCCACCAACCGCATCGCAGCCATGACCCGCCTGAGCGAAGCCCACGACAAAGGCGAAGTTTTGACCGGAATCTTTTACGTGAACACGAAAGCTCCCAGCTTCCTCGCTATGCTGAACATGGTCGATCAGCCGCTGGCTACGCTTCCGGAATCAATGACGCGTCCGGGCAGGGAAGCGCTCGCAGCGGCGATGGAAGAATTGCGCTAGATCAAATTCCTGCAAATGGCTAGGACAGCCATGCCCGCAGAACTGCGAAAAAACTCTGCTCGTCGCTCCCCCTATAATCTGCCCCACGACTCGCGTCTATCCGCTTGTCACTCCCGCCTGTAATCTGCCTGTGACTCCGCTTTGAAAGGGCTCGGCTTCAGCGCGAGCGGTTCAGAGCCAACAAGGTGGCGGAGTTGATCCCCCGAGGGGACCTTTTCTATTCCTCCGCTCGATCATGACCAGCGCCGCCAGCGGCTGTTTTATCAGCGGTCCGGCTTCGGTTCGATCCACTCCCGCAGGCGATGCGATAGATTGGTGGCCAGAGACCTGTAAAAGCGCGAGGCCAGATGAGGAAAGAGCTCAAAAAGCTTCTCCAGTGTGGGCCGGTCCAGAAAAAAAGCCTCCACGTCTTGCTGTGCAATTACATTGGCGCTCGCCGGGACGTCATCCAGAAACGACATCTCCCCACAAATCTCACCCACTCCAACTTCAGGAGACGTCGAACGGGACAGAATCTGCACGCGAGCCGCGCCTTTCACAAGCAGATAAACGCCATTGGATTTCTTGCCTCTCTGGATCAACGTCTGGCCTTTCCGAAAGTTGATCCGGCTGGCCTTATCGACAATCAAAGTCCAATCGTTAGGCGTGAGGTAACCCAGTCCGTGTTTCGACGAAGATAGTAGAGACACTTCCTGTGCAATGGCGTTAGGCATGGTGGGCGCGCCGACCCGAGCTCCGGGAAACTTTCTCCGTAGATGAAAAAAGCTGTGCCAAGACAGAAAAACAACAGGGCTAAATCAAGACTAGCAGAAAACACACGGCGCGGCCCCCCTCCCAGTAACTAACCAGACACCGAGTACTGTGCCCATGTCGGTCTGTCCCGTGCGGCCTCATCGTAATTTTTGACTCGCGCCTCCTTCTCGGTTAGGCTGAGTTTCCGCGATGAATACCGCCGCGCCAGCGATCTCAGTGCAATCTCTCAAGAAGTCTTACGGCGATGTCCACGCCGTGAAAGGAATCGACTTCACCATCCAGTCCGGAGAAGTGTTCGGCTTGCTGGGACCGAATGGCGCCGGCAAAACCACAACCGTAGAGATTCTGGAGGGCCTTCGTCCCCGCACCGGAGGCGAAGTCACCGTGCTCGGCTTCGATCCCGATCGCCAGCGCGAGCAACTCAAAGATCGCATCGGCGTATGCCTGCAGGCCACCAATCTTCCGGAGAAGATCCGCGTCCGCGAAGCCATGCAGGTCTTTGCGTCCTTCTACACCCGCCATGTGGACTTGAACAAGTTGCTGCAACGACTGCAGCTTGAAGAAAAACGCGATGCTTTTTACGGCACACTTTCTGGCGGCCAGAAACAACGCCTCGCTTTGGCCCTGGCTCTGATTAACGATCCGCAACTGATCTTTCTCGACGAGCCCACCACCGGCCTCGATCCACAAGTGCGCGTGGAAATCCATTCCTTGCTCGAGGAACTCAAGCGCGAACATCGCACCATTCTGATGACCACGCACTACATTGAAGAAGCGGAACGCCTGTGCGATCGCGTCGCGATCGTCGACGAAGGCCGCATCATCGCCCTCGACACACCCGCGCGTCTGCAGCAACAGAGCCGCAACGCGTCGAGCATCGTCGTCACCTGCGCGACTCCGTTTCCGCAAAACCGCCCCACCTGGGCGGAGGCAATACAAAGCTCGCTCGATCCCACCAGCCGCACCCTGACCGTCAACTCACGCCGTCCCGCGGCCACACTCGTTGACTTGGTCAAATGGATCGATCAGCAGGGACTCGAACTGACTGACGTCAGTCTCAAGCAACCCAGCCTCGAAGATGTCTTCATCGAGCTGACAGGTAAAAGCCTGCGGGAATGAAAGCCGAAACCGACGCCTAGAATGAAATCCTACAAAGCACTCATCACGCTCGACCTCAAGCTGGCTCTCCGGCAGAAGTCTGTCATCTTCTTCAACTACCTTTTTCCACTCATCTTCTTTTTCATCTTCGGCCAGGCCATGCATGCCGA
>DATNKA010000173.1:0-5789 GCA_035603655.1 Candidatus Acidiferrales bacterium
GGATCTCTACGCCGGGGTCGGCTTGTTTTCCACAGCCCTGGCCGGTGATGTAGATCACATCATTTCTGTTGAGTCGTCACAGACAGCCGCCAGCGATCTGCAATACAATTTGCCCTTGACCGGAAAGGCGGTTCACGCCGCGACCGAGCAGTACTTGGCTAAACTCGGGGATAACGGGCAGGCCGGACTTGGTGCACTCCGACAAGGGGCAGCCCTCCCCCCCCCATTGGTCCATAAGCCCGACCTAGTGGTAGTCGACCCGCCCCGCGGCGGCTTGGGTGATCGCGCGGCGCGTTTGCTAGCGGATGTCGACGCGCCGCGCATCACCTATGTGTCCTGCGACCCGGCGACTCTGGCTCGCGATCTCGTGCCCCTCGAAGCCTCAGGCTATCGCGTCGATGAGGTCCACCTCGTCGACTTATTCCCCCAAACCTACCATCTGGAAAGCGTCCTGCACTTAATCCGATGATCTCGGATTCCCCGGTAGTGCCTCAGCTTGAAATTTCACCGGGTAGATCGACAGCGCGGCCTATGGCATACTCGCTTTGTGGCCAAACGTCCTCGCGATCCCGCCCAGCTTGCCAAACAGGTATTCGACATTGCCATTGGCGAAGCTGAGGATACAGTAAGCGAAGCAAAGCGGAAACCTGTCAGCAAGCGACGAGCAGGAGGATTGAAGGGTGGGAAGTCAAGAGCGCAGCAACTCACTCCCGAACAGCGCCAAGACATCGCCCGTTTAGCCGCGCGCGCTAGATGGAAAAAGACTGACTAAGCTACATCTGCCTTTTGCGGCGGAATCTTCATTACCTGGCGTTCCGCAACGTCCTCTGTATAGTCCATAACGAGTTGGATTGGAGGGTGCTTGCCCTTGACCATATCGTTGTATACATCCACGTCGGTCTTTAGCTGCACATTAAACCCATTACGCCCCAGAAGGTGTATTGCACGCCACCCTTGGTGATCCGAACGGCATGATTTACCCGATAACGGCGACCTTTGGCATCCGTCGCTGTTTCAGAACGCAAGGCCTGTGACATTTGCTCAGCGAGCACATCGTATGGATCAACTGCTGGAAGCTCTATAAAGCCTTCTGCCACGGCCCATTCCGCCGCTTCGCGCGTTCCAGTGGGTTTGTGATCTTTGTCATCGTCATACTTGTGCCATGCACGTTGTAACCGCTCAGCTTTGGTCGCCATCTTCTACTCCATGATTAGAGAGATACCGGGATCACTTGCCCCCATCCATCAGCAATCGAATTGGAAAGCACAAACTGTCTAACCTTCACAAGATACCGAGCAAGATAATCATATCTATTCAGCCGAAACTGCATTTGGCCAACCACTAAACCGGGATGGCGATTAAGAAGTCGGGCAAACGCAATTACATCCTTCTCATAATAGAAAGGGTGTTTACGCGCCAAGAAAGACGTTAACTTTTCTTTCGGTACGCAGAAGCTCTCGGCCGCAGCATTTGCTATTTGTTCTTCAGGCGGAACGCTATCACCCGTAGATGCTTTCTCGCCTTCGAGGTTTTCGTCGATTATTTCTTCCTCGCGGCCGTGCCCTCGAAGTACGTGCTCGCATTCGTGCCGCAGGACAAACCAAAAATTGTCGATCTTGTCGCGACGCGTAGTCATGCCGATTACTGGTGATTGTTCATCAACCCAGAAGCACACCCCGTCAATTTCAGCATTCGGCAACTTCTCCACAATGATGAAACGAACACCGCAATCCATTAGAATGCGCGGCACGCGCCGAATCTCATCAGGGGCATACAGTAAGGTCTCAAACTCGCTCATTGCGCTCCGCAATGCTTTCTCTGAATATCGGGGAGCAGGTATCGACCTAGCGATCTGCCGAACCCTGAATAACCAAGCCAACTGGGCCGGGGGAATCCCCCGTTCTTCATAGCTGCTTTTCTTTGCGGCATGGGTGCCAAAATAGGGAATATCGCTTGGCCCTTCGACACAGAAAAACCGAGCGAGTTGAGTTTCGATCATGCCAGCATCAGAAAGCTCAAGCCATCCCCGCTTTATCATTTCCCGGACGGGATATGTATTCTGCATATTCCGACGCACTGCCACACTCGGATCGGGAGTGCGCGCCTGTGCCAAGTCATACGCCTGCTGTAGATTGGCGAAGAACTCCGCTGGGACATCAAATGCCTCCCCGAATGCTTTTGCCATCTCGGGACTCACTCCGCGCTTTCCGCTTAGGATCGGATTCAGCGCTTGGTCAGTCGATCCCAAAATGAAAGCAAGGTCACGCTGTGACCATCCTCTCGCCTCCATTTCTTCCTTGATGTAATAGCCAGGATGCTTCACCCAATTTGCATTCATGGTCGCCATAGGTAGTCCCCTGTCAGTGATAGTCCTCGACACTCAACACCGTTATCTTGTTCGGTTTGCACCCCGTTTCGATTAAGAAAACGACGCGCCATTTCTTGTTTAATCGAATTGATCTTTCGCCCTCTTGGCCCTTTAATTTTTCGTAATGGAGACTCTTCCAATTCCTCAGTGTCCTTTCGTCTGGTGCGGCACGAAGCACGACCATCTTGTCGCGAAAAGAGTTTATAACCGACGCTGGCAGCTTGGTTTCCGCCGCACGGTCGGTTTCGATCAATGCTAGGCTTTTGTCTCGAAACTCTATGTCCATGCAGCATAATCCGATCTGCGGGTGGCCGAGAACAAAGGTAAGCTACTGATAGCGATATGTCAATAACTGATTAACGACATGCAGTAAATTGAACTTTATGCTTGACAAATAGACTATTCCGCCTTAATATTGGGGCATGAATCGCCTGTCAATCGCTGATCGCGCCAAGATTCTTGGGATGCTGGTAGAGGGAAACAGCCTTCGCTCATGCGCTCGGATGGCCGACGTTTCCCTCAATACAGTGACAAAACTGCTGGTTGACCTTGGGCAGGCTTGCGAACAAATTCACAATCTGCTCGTCAACAATGTGCGCGTGCGTAGGCTACAGGCGGATGAAATTTGGTGCTTCGTGGGAGCGAAGGCGAAGAATGTCAGCGCGGAGAAAAAGCTGGAAGGCTGGGGGGATGTTTGGACGTGGACGGGGCTGGATGCCGATACGAAGCTTTGCGTCAGCTATCTGGTCGGCGGACGTGATGGTGGCTGGGCGAAAGAGTTCATGCAAGATTGCGCCAGCCGCATCAAGGGCCGCGCGCAGATCACTACAGACGGTCACAGAGCCTACCTTGACGCGGTAGAGGATGCGTTCGGCGCGGACGTTGATTACGCGCAGCTACAAAAGATTTACGGAGCACCAGCCGAGAACGATACCCGCTATTCCCCAGCAACGTGCATTGGTTGTGAGATGAAACAAGTAAGCGGGAATCCCGATCCGAACCATGTGAGCACGTCCTACGTTGAACGCCATAATCTGACAATGCGAATGGGGATGCGCCGTTTTACGCGGTTGACAAACGGCTTTTCTAAGAAGATCGACAATCACATTGCGATGGTTGCAATTCATGCCGTGTACTACAATTTCGCCAGAATCCACAAGACGCTGCGAATCACCCCGGCGATGGCCGCTGGTTTGTCAGATCACGTTTGGAGTCTTGAGGAAATCGTGCTTATGGCGGATGGGCTGATGGCGAAAGCAGCAAAGCGCGGCCCGTACAAGAAAAGAGATGCAGCATGAAGACTTATTACAAACCGTCTCAGTGGCGGGGAAAACGCATGATATTTGAGTCTATAGATCCAGCCGAGCGTAAGAGGCAGCGCATGACATCTTGGATTCTTTTTTCTACGTTTACCCTAGTAATACTAGGAGGCGGAGTTATTCTTTGGCTCACCCGGTGAAATTTCAAACTGAGGCACTACCGATTCCCCTGAAAGGCTGATTTTTCCTGTACGAGGACAGTCGCCTCTGCGGCCGGGCAAGGGAGGCTTTCCGGTGGCACAACTGGGCCAACACGCCGACCTTTTAAAAGCAGGACACCACGGCAGCGCCACTTCCACCACGCCCGAAATTTTGGCGGCAGAGAAGCCCACATTTGCCGTGATCTCAGGTTGGCGATCACACCTCTTTTGGCCTGTCCCACCCGACGTACTCGGCCGCCTCCAAGCCGTCGGAGTCAAGGTCTACCGCGCGGATCTCAACGGCGCCGTCACCTTCTACCTCGACGGTCACTCCGACTCTATTCGGCACCAATTAAAATTTTGTTCGGTGGGTTTTTGATGCGCCGCACGTATAGCCGAACTCGATCAAAGTTACATTCGAACGCGACTTTCCAAGGAGGTGAAACTCGATCTGTGTCCTTTGCTTTGAAGGGGCGCCGGCTTCCAGCCGCGCTGTATTGCTTTCACAAATGACAAGGAGCTTTAGCCCCTGAGGATCTCAACTTTTCGTCTCGTCCTCATCCACCGTTTCAACCGCTGCTACAGCCTGCCGCGATTCCGCAATCAAACTCAGCGCCTTCTCCTCATCCCCTTCCCGCACCAGAATAATCATTCCTCCCAGCCCCGGAAACGCGTCCTGCAAGAAACTGCCGGACTTCAGATCATTCTCTATCCCTGCCGAATCCAGCAACCCCTTCACCACCAGCGCCTCCGATTCTTGTTCGCTGTCAAACACCTTCACCAGCTTCTCATTCGGATCAGGCCGCTGTTCTTCTGTCGTCGCATTCGTTTCCTCAGCCATGTAATCTCCGATTCTCGGGTCGGCCGCCATGAAGAGGGCGCGGACTCCGCTGTTCTCTGATTCTAACTCTTCTCTTCGAGTTGCTTTGCGAGTCTGGTCTTCGACGCACCGACTGATTTACAGTACTGATTTGCAGTACCGATTTGCAAAGATGACCGGCAATCTCCGGTACCGGACATTCCATGTCGAAGCCCCGCCGCAACAAGCCTCAGCCGCCGTTTGATGACGTCGTCTTCGGCACCAAGCCGCGCAAAGCCGTCCCGTTTTCATTCGTACTCGATGCCATTGGTCCTTTGTCGCCTTGGACTCGCCCCATGTTCGGCTGCCTTGCGATTTATGTGCAGGACAAAATCGTCCTCATCCTTCGCGACAAGCAGTCTACTCCTCTAGACAATGGCGTTTGGCTCGCCACCACGGAAGAACATCACCCAAGCCTGCGACTGGAGTTTCCCAACATGCGATCCGTCCGGTTATTGAGTAAGAATGGGTTGGGCAAGAAGGTGACCGGCTGGCAGGTTCTCCCGGTTGATGCGCAGGATTTCGAACAATCCGCACTCCAGGCCTGCGACCTTGTCCTCGCACGCGATCCTCGAATCGGCAAGGTCCCGGGCGCTAAGCGAATCCCGAAAGCGGCGACCGCGAAGGCGAGATCATCTAAGCTGACGCAACCAGCAAGGAATCGCGCGAACGCTCGCGCCGAGAAATCTAACCGCTCGTCGCGCCGGAAGAAGTGATCACGCCGCTACCTCTGCACGCGGCGTAATCCCGAAGACCCGCGTTTTCGTGAGCGGCGAGGGAGCTGACGCGGAGAGCGGCGTCCGTCAGACGGACGTGCCTCCGGCACTTTCGGGCCGTTTCATTTTGCCGCCAAAGAGAGCAGAATGCTGGATAAAGTGCTGCAACGCCGCACTGCGACGCTACATCCAAGCTTGGGGATTACAGAGAGTCGTGACCCAAAAGGGACCGATATGAATTCCGGGGAACAATCAGATCACGAGAACAGTCTGCCTCATCCCGAACTCGAAGCTGACGACGAAGCCCGCAGAATCCGCCGCCTGCAAGTCATGATCAGCATGGTCTCCTCCGTCATCAGCCAGGACCCCAGCATCACCGTCGAAGAA
>DATNKA010000174.1:0-11722 GCA_035603655.1 Candidatus Acidiferrales bacterium
GTGTAGGAACGAGCCGTAAAGTTCCGCGCAAGATCCCTCGCCCCGCTGGTAAAAACGCAGGGGCTTCGAGAGATGACGCCGTTGAGGTGGAGCATGACCAGCTCCGCACCCTCAACCAAATTAAGCGCATCCTTCAAACCAAGGCGCTGAAGCTGGTGCAAACACGCCGCAGCTAAAATCGACCAACAGCCTTCCTCTGTGGAACCCGCGTCCCCTGTGTTAAAAGGCTTTCGGCCAAAACCATCACTCTCCGTTCTGCTAAAATCACAAGTTCGCCACTCATTCCGCCTGAAGGTATTAATTATGCCCGAGACCCTCCAATCCCCAGTCCCCACGCCTCTAACCGCGCTCACCGAAGACGAAATCCTTTTCCGCGATAACATCCGTCAATTTGCCGACGACAAAGTCCGCCCCCTGGTCAAAGAGATGGACGAGAAAGGAATCTTCGAAAAATCCCTCATCCATGAATTTTTTCAGCTCGGTCTGATGGGAATCGAAATCCCCGAACAATACGGCGGCGGCGGAGCCAAATTCTTCGAAGCAATTCTGGCCGTTGAGGAGCTGTCCCGCGTCGATGCCTCCGCCGGAGTTGTCGTCGATGTGCAAAACACGCTGGTGAATAACGCGCTCCTCCGATGGGGGAATCCCGAACAAAAGAAGCGCTATCTCCCCAAGATGGCAACGGAAACCGTCGGCGCCTACGCCCTCAGCGAAGCCGGCTCCGGCTCCGACGCCTTCGCGCTGCAAACTCGCGCCGAACTCAAAGGCACCAGCTACGTCATCAACGGCCGCAAACTTTGGATCACTAACGCCAAAGAATCTGGCCTCTTCGTGCTCTTCGCCACCCTTGATCCTTCCGCAGGATATAAAGGCATCACCGCGTTCCTCATAGAAAAAGATTTTCCAGGATTTAGCGTCGGCAAAAAAGAAGACAAGCTTGGCATCCGCGCCTCGTCCACCTGCGAACTGATTCTTGAAGATTGCCGCGTCCCCAAAGAAAACGTTCTCGGTGAGCCGGGCAAAGGTTACAAGATCGCCATCGAAACCTTAAACGAAGGACGCATCGGCATTGGCGCGCAGATGATCGGCGTCGCCCGTGGCGCCTGGGAGTTCGCTGCTAAATACGCGCAGGAACGCAAACAATTCGGCAAAGCGCTCGCGGACTTCCAGGGCATCCAGTTCCAGATCGCCCAGATGGCGACCGAGATCGAAGCCGCCCGTCTCATGGTCTACAACGCCGCGCGCATGAAAGATGCCGGGGTGAACTTCGTGAAAGAGGCCGCCATGACCAAGCTCTTCGCATCGCAAGTCGCCGAGCGTGTCACGTCACTGGCTATCGAAATCTACGGCGGCTACGGCTTCACCAAAGACTATCCGGTCGAAAAATACTGGCGCGACGCCAAGATCGGCAAGATTTACGAAGGTACGTCCAACATGCAGCTCGCAACCATCGCCAAACTTCTGCTCGGCGGCAAGTAAGCCTTTCTCGTTCTGGTTGGCGGCAAATGGAATATGAATAAATTCCTGCTAATCGCGCTCGCGTCCGCCGCGCTCGCGGCACTTTGCGCCACCCGACAGCGGCCGATTGCGAGCGCCACCCAATTCGAAGATAAGCTGGTACTCGTGATATCAGGCACGAACTCTGCTTGATGCTGCACATTCACCCTTTCTCATAATGTGCATTGAATTGCACTTGACGCCGCCCTAAGGCAACACTGCACTGCCGTTAACCCCAATCATTTCAATGCTTTCCCTGTACTCCCTCCATTGGCTTACAAGCTGCAATCTCCTATGTGTCTGCCGATTTCTGGCATACAGGGGTGGCGCTTGACTACTTTGTTCGACAACACAGCGGTGATGACGATTGCGGCTCCGAAGAAGAAGGGAAGCCTTCTACCTTTACTCACAGTAGTGTTCCTGGCCTCCTACGGTTTGATGACTCTGCTCATCGTTGAGCAGGGCGCGGCCCTCCAATCGCAGCGCAAGCTGATTCAGGTGTTGCAGATCGACAGCACAGAGCTATGGACTATGAAGGGCAAAGTCTTGCACCAGATGCAAGTCGCCCAGGCTCAAGCCCAGCGCCAAACCCAACCCTCAACTCAAACCCCGTCGACCCACGGGCAAAGTCCACTAATCCAAACTCCGTCGACCCAGACTCCGTCAACCCAGGCAGTACCGCAGCATCACTCCCAAAGCCGGGCAGGCAAATTTGGCAAGCCTCGCAGCCACGCTCCTCAGAGCCAGGTTCCGCCCATGCCTGCTTCGGATTTGGGAGATCAGCGCCGAACTTTGATTTCACTTTAGCAATTAAGGTCTCAAGACGCAGGTTTCAGACTGTAAAGTGACTTGCGGAAGAGACTTGCGGACGCGATTAAGAGGTTACAGCCATGAAGGTCCTGACCCTAGCCTTGTTGTTTAGTCTTTTCATTACGACGTGCACGATGACGTTCAGCATGACGGCTGCGAAGCCCGCAGAGCCGGAACGTCGGCCGTCCGGCCACATGGACCAGCATCCCAAACCGGGACGCTGGTACTTCGCCGCCAGCGGCCACGCCGTCTTCTGCTACGGACCGGTGATGACCCTGCCGCAAGCCAACGGCGACCTGCAGAAAGTCGCCACCTTCTGCCGCGATGGCCGGGCGGTAGTCCCACTGAAAGACTAGATCCGTCCTCGAGTGCATCTGTCCATCTCAAGCTGCAGGCGTTCGGAGGGTTTGATGGATTCAATACCTTGAGTGGGTTGGTCTGAGTCCCCTCTTCAACGCTAGTCGGGGGACAGAGCACTACTCGTGCACCGTATCGCCATCATCATCAGCCTTGGCGTTCTCAAGCTCGATAGGCTTATGGCATATCGAGCAAGTGAATTCGTGCTTCGAAAACCGTTCCACAGAAAACTCGTTTTGAGACTGCCCGTATTCGCCCCCTCTGCGGTGACCTCGCCCGCGAGAAAGACCCTGCCAAGATTCACGAACTCATGAACCTCCTGCGAGCGGTGGTGAAAGAGGATCAGCAAGAGGTTAGAATAAGATTGAAATTCCTCGCCAAGACATATGGTCATTTCTTTAGCGATTCCCAAGCCGCAGACTGAGCCTACGTCTGTGGGGGGCCCTCGGCCTGTCCCTGTAAACTGACAGGCATGCCCGAACTTCCAGAAGTTGAAACCATCGCGCGCGGCCTCGCCATGCGCGTTTCTGGCGATGTGATCGAGTCCATCTGGCTCGGCGAAAAGCCTGAACCCCTTAAGTCTCCCGCGCCTGAAATCGCCGCCGCCCTCGAGAACACCCGCATCCTCGCCGTCCGCCGCGTTGGCAAACACATCGTCTTCGATCTGGAACGTGTGGCGGGGCCGCTCTCGCTTGCGCAAACTCGAAAATCGCAACCCCAGCGTAAGGGATCCAAACCGCGCCCCCGTCAAGCCATGCAAGCCGAGACGGAGAAAAGTATCCGCCCGATACAGTCCCAATGGATCGTCCACTTGGGAATGACCGGACGCCTGCAAGTCTGCGACCCACAATCAGAAATCCTCAAACACACTCACGCCATTCTGAAGCTCGCCTCCGGCAGGGAGCTGCGTTTCGTCGATCCCCGCCGCTTCGGCCGATTGAGCGTCGCTGTCTCCGGTGACTTCGCTGCTGCTGGCATTGAGCCCTTGGAGGCCGATCTCGAACACTTCGCCACTCTATTTCGTGGACGCAAAACTCCCATCAAGAGCGCCCTACTCAATCAAAAACTTCTACGCGGCGTAGGGAACATTTACGCCGATGAATCTCTATTCCGCGCCGGAATCCGACCCCGCCGTCGTGCCTCGGCTATCACTCGTGATCAACTCGCCAAGCTCTTCACCTCAGTGCAAGAAGTTCTTCGCGAAGCTATTGCCCTCGGCGGCTCCTCCATTTCAGATTATGTCAATGCTGACGGCGACGAAGGATTCTTTCAGTTGCAGCATCGCGTCTACGGCCGCGAAGGCGAGCCCTGCCTCGTCTGCAAAACTCCAATCAAACGAATCGTGATCGCCGGTCGCAGCAGCCACTACTGTCCGAAGTGCCAGAGATAACCAAATGCGCGTCATGCCGAGTGGAGTCGCTCTCCAGGAGTAGCCAGGGTTCTTGCGCGCATCGCCACGAACCTTGTGCGAAGAGAGAGCATCTCCCATCCCGACGCCCCAGTTCCTGCTCTATAATTCACTAGCCATGCCCGATTTTTCCATCGGAGTTGACCTCGGCGGCACCAATCTCCGCATCGCTGCCGTCAGCGCTGACGGCCAGCTTCTCGAAAAAGTTACCCTCGGCACCAAAGTCGCTCTCGGCCCTGACCACGTCATCACCGAAATGTGCGATGCCATCCAGCGCCTCTCCGCCCAATATCAGAAAGCCGGAAAATTTCTCGGCGCCGGTATCGGCGTGCCCGGCATCATTGACATGCAAACCGGAATGCTCCGCAAGTCCGCCAACCTTCCGGGCTTTGAAGAGTATCCCGTGCGCGATGAAATCGAGCGCCGTCTGCGCGCCCCCGTCGTCCTCGAAAACGACGCCAACGTCGCCGCCCTCGGCGAGCAGTGGCTCGGCGCTGCCCGCGGCGTCCCCAACATGGCTGTCGTAACTCTCGGCACCGGAATCGGTGGCGGCATCGTGCTCGGAGGAAAAATCTGGCACGGCATGAACGGAATGTCCGGCGAGTTCGGTCACGTCCCCGTCGAATCCGATGGATATCCCTGCGGCTGCGGCAGCCATGGCTGCGCCGAACAATATGCCTCCGCCAGCGCGATTATTCGCATGGCTCGAGAAGCCATCGCCACCGGCCAAGCGCCTTCGTTCTCCAAAGCTGCATCCTCCGACCCCGAGTTCGGCGCCAAGTCGATCTACAACCTCGCCATCCAGGGAGACGAGCACGCCCGCAAAATCTTCCGCACTTTCGGACGCTATCTCGGCATCCTACTCGCCGGTCTCATCAACGTTTTGAATCTCGACATGTTTGTCCTCGGTGGCGGCGTCTCCAGTGCCTGGGACGCATACGCCCCCGCCATGTTCGACGAGCTCCGCGCCCGCTGCCTGGTCTACGCCGCCACCGCTCCCGCCAATCCCTTAATGATGATGCACGATCCTTCCAGAAAAGAAGCTGGCGCCTCCGCCCAGACCGAAAGCCGCACCTCAGGCAAAACCATAATCACCGTCGCCCTCCTCGGCAGTGACGCCGGACTCTATGGTGCCGCCCGCGCAGCTGTGCTGCCGGGTTAGGGTTGTTCCGGAAAATATTCCTCCGCACATGTTCAGCGCCGTTCGACCACTCCAGGCTCCGAAGAGCGCAAACCTCTCCGGTTACATCCAAAAGGACCGGATTAACGTGGCCGAGGCATCGGAGGCGGTGCGATGCAGCCTCCGCTAGAAACGAGCCATATACGGCGGATATTCCAAGTTGACGGTTCGTGAGAGCAGCCAAAGCGGACCGCGGGTCCGGTGTCGTCCATTCGAAGCGAATCGAAATTATCACGCCTTCGGTTGAGCCACAAGCCGGCGCACGAACGACATTTCGCGTCCCGCCAAAAGAAAACGGGGCGGCAAATGCCGCCCCGCTGAAAAACTCAGAACCAAAACCTACGTTCCCTCGCTCCAGCCCGCCAAATACTCTTCCTGCTCCGGCGTCAGCCGATCGATCTTAATCCCCATCGATTCCAGCTTCAACTTTGCCACGCGCTTGTCGAGTTCCTCGGGGACTCTATAGACTCTCTTCTCCAGCGTCTTGAAATTCTTCACCATGTACTCGACCGAAAGCGCCTGGTCGGCAAAACTCATATCCATCACCGACGCGGGATGGCCTTCGGCCGCCGCCAGATTAATCAGCCGTCCTTCGCCCAGGAGATTGATCTTGCGCCCGTCTTTCAAGGAATACTCGTCCACGAAAGTACGCGTTGTCCGCTTTGACGATGACATTTTCTCGAGCGCCGGAATGTCGATCTCCACATTGAAGTGTCCGGAGTTGGAAATGATCGCGCCATCTTTCATCAAGTCGAAATGATCTTTGGTCAGCACGCTCTTGTTTCCCGTGACCGTGCAGAACACGTCGCCGAGCTTTGCCGCTTCCGTCATCGACATCACGCGGAAGCCGTCCATCACCGCTTCCAGCGCCTTCGTCGGGTCCACTTCAGTGACGATCACTTCCGCGCCCGCGCCTCGCGCCCGGCTCGCCAGCCCGCGGCCGCACCAGCCATAGCCAGCCACCACGAATTTCGAACCGGCTAGCAAAAAGTTTGTTGCGCGAATAATTCCATCAATGGTCGACTGCCCGGTGCCGTAGCGGTTGTCGAACAGATGCTTGGTGTCGGCGTCGTTCACCGCCACGATGGGAAACTTCAGCACGCCTTCCTTCGCCATCGCGCGCAGCCGGATCACGCCCGTCGTGGTCTCTTCCGTCCCGCCAATCACGCCGTCCAGTGCATCGGTGCGCTTGGTATGCAGGATCGTCACCAGGTCCGCGCCATCATCCATGGTGATGTGCGGCTTATGATCGATCGCGGCCAGGATGTGCTGGTAATAAGTGTCGTTGTCCTCACCCTTTATGGCGAAGACCGCAATGCCCTGATCACGCACCAGGCTCGCGGAAACGTCGTCCTGGGTGGACAACGGATTCGAAGCGCACAGCACCACGTCAGCTCCTCCATCACGCAAACAAATAGCGAGGTTCGCCGTCTCCGCCGTAACGTGCAGGCACGCCGAAATGCGAATTCCTTTAAGCGGCTGGTTCTTGATAAATTCTTTGCGGATAATCTGCAGCACTTTCATGGACTGATTCGCCCATTCGATGCGCTTCTTGCCCAGTTCTGCCAGTTCAAGACTCTTGATATCGGAATTAATTTGTGCTGCTGTTGACATACGCCTCCTGTGGCGCCTCACGCTCGAAAATTTTGTTTTGTTTACGAAGAGTAGCCGGATACGAGTGCTCTGTCAGAATACACGAATCGAACCCTGACATCGCTATATCGAAATACTCCTAGGGGAATAACACCTTCGACTCTCTACTGAAAATCAGTCGTGATCACCAAATAATTATCATCCCGAGCGACACCAGGGACCTTGGTTTTAGCGGACGCATGGTAATCCGCTGCCTGCAGCAAAAACCACCGCTCGGGATGACTTTCTTAAGAACTATTTGCGTCCGGCAGCCACCGACTCCCGCACACCCGCGTCGCTAGCCAACTTCGCCGCCTTATCGGTCGCTTCCCACGTGAAGTCGGGATCGTTCCGACCAAAGTGTCCATAAGCCGCCGTCTTCTTGTAAATCGGTCGCCGCAAATCCAGAGACTCAATAATCCCTCGCGGGGTCAACTTGAAATTCGCGCGAATCAAATCCGGAAGAATCTCCGGATCCATTTTCTCCGTACCAAACGTATCCACTCGGACGCTCACCGGATCGGCCACGCCGATGGCGTACGCCAACTGCACTTCACAACGATCGGCCAGCTTCGCCGCAACAATGTTCTTCGCGATGTGGCGCGCCATATAAGCCGCCGAGCGGTCCACCTTGGTTGGATCCTTGCCGCTGAATGCTCCGCCCCCATGACGTCCCATCCCGCCGTATGTGTCGACAATAATCTTGCGGCCTGTAAGTCCCGTATCTCCCATCGGCCCGCCAATCACAAACCGTCCCGTGGGATTAATGTGATACTTGGTGTCTTCGTCAAGCAGGTGTGCCGGAATCACGGCCTGAATCACATGCTTCAGAATGCCCGCGCGCAAGTCGTCGTTGCTGACGGTCTCTGCATGCTGCGTGGAAATCACAACCGCATCCACCCGCAGCACTTTCCCCTTCGCATCGTATTCAACTGTGACCTGCGACTTCCCGTCCGGGCGAAGAAACGGCAGCGTCCCATTCTTCCGCACCTGCGACAACCGCATCGTAAGTTTATGCGCCAACGAAATCGGCGTCGGCATCAACTCCTCATTCTCTGAACAAGCATACCCAAACATCATTCCTTGATCGCCAGCGCCACCGGTGTCTACGCCCATGGCGATGTCGCCGGATTGTTTATTGATGCTGGAGATTACGGCGCAGGTGTTGCAGTCGAAGCCGTGGAGAGCGTTGTCGTATCCGATGGACTGTACGGTTCCGCGGACTACGTTTTGAAAATCGACATAGGCTTTGGTGGTGATTTCTCCGGCGATGACGACAAGGCCAGTGGCGGTGAGAGTTTCGCAGGCGACGCGGCTGAATGAATCCTCGACGAGGCAGGCGTCCAGGATGGCGTCGGAAATCTGATCGGCGATCTTATCGGGATGGCCTTCGGTAACGGATTCGGAAGTAAACAAAATACGATTCTTTGTGGATGCGGCCAAGATTATTTCTCCTTAAGAAAATTGCGTCAGGCGTTGCTTCGGTCATCGCCTTAAACTCTGATTGTGGCGAGAGGCGCGGACATGGCACGCGGTCGCAACGATGATACGGGGGATGATCAAAAAATAGTCCATAGCAAGGCTATCAGAGGCTTTGCTCGAGCGCAATGAATTTTGGCTTAACTTGTTTCGTGGCGAATCCAGTAGCGGAATAGCCATACTGGATGGCGTGATTCCGTCTGCGAGTGGATGCGGGATTCTTTAGGATTAATGTCCTGTTATTCCAACTTTCTCACGTCTTTGTGGTTACTTCCTTCCTGTTACTTTCGCGCCAGGTTCTAACCCAGGCCACTGTTGATTTTGTGGAGTTCTAACACCCGGCGCTGCGCCACCCAAAAGCAGTCAAAGGCGACGGGCGGGAGTGTCCGTCCCAAACCGCTCTAGATAGGTTTTACGGTGGAGAGGACGTGCTTCTTCATCCGCGCTGGCAGGGTCTCGCAGGCGGTGCGGAGGACCCGGCGTGGGGCGCGTCCGCGAATGGTCATGAGATACGGCACTGTGCGCTGGGCATCGAACTTCGTGGTTTCGCGGAGCAGCCAGCCCAATCCTTTTTGCACCATGTCATCCTGATCAGCGAGAAGTGAATCGGAGAGCTTGGTGATCTCAGGGAAAAACATCTTGATTCTCGCACCCTTGATCAGCGCTACGCAGGCGGCTCTGCGGTGCCAGCGATTCGGCGACTTCGCCCAGCGAAGGACTGTTTTTGCGCGGGCAGGCTTGGCCACTACCATTGGTGCAATCAAAGAATGCACCAGCGCATCGTGATCGGCCCAGCTACTAATGCGATCAAGCCAGGACTCGAACCGCCTGAATTCGCTTTCTCCAAGTTCGGGGTCGAGTCTCTCCAGGAGGAACACCGCGGCTACTTTTTCCTCCAAAACCGAGCCGCAAAAAAGTTGATCGGCAACGTCCACTAGAAATCCGAGCCCGTGTTCTTTTCTCAGGTCCCGCCGAGAAGCGCGGGCAGCGCGGCGCAACGCGGCGGTATACCAGCCATGAGATTTGATTTCATCTTTGAAGAACCATTGCACGCCTGTCGCATGTTCGGCGGAGCCGCCATCCTTCAGAACGCGGCGGATCTGGTCAGCTATCTCTGCCGGCGTTCTCTCGGATTGGGCCGCTGAAGATTGATTCGTCGGAGGCTTGCCCATGGTCGAGTCCTATTGCGGCCTAGCGACTCGGGAGTATCGATCATATATCCACAGAAGCACAGTCGTAGCCACGCCGACGGCGGTTACAGTCCACCAGATGCGTTCGGGTTGGTGGGTGACCTCTCCGAAGTGATGCATGAGGGTTCCACCGAACCAGCCGCCGATCAGCGATCCGATGCCGATGGGCAAGAATGCGAAACCCATGTAGGTGCCTTGCTGTCCCGGAGGCGCGAGGAGCGCAATATATTCGTAGTAGCGCGGCTGTTGCGTGATCTCGCCGAGCGCGAGGATAAACAGTGAAAGCACGGCTCCCCAGATGGTCGGGCGGAAGGCGAGGATAAGCCAGGCAACTGCAGTGATCAGCGTCCCAAGGATTACGGCTTGAAACGCGGGAATTTTGCGCGTCAGGAGATTTACTGCGAGAGTGAGGCAGATCACGGTGAGGCCGTCGGTCACCAGAATGATTTCGACGTCAGCGTGGGAGCTGATATAGCCGTGAATGTATCCGGGCAGACTGATGTATTGTTGCCAAAACACGACCCAGTAACCGGTGAAGATCACCAGGAACCACATGAACCGGCTGATGCCGGCGAGCACCAGCACGAGGAGGCCAGCCCAGATCCACCAGGGAACGAAGAAGCGCGGATAGATTAACAGGCTGACTCTCAGGAGCAGTGCAATCACCAGCACGGGCAAAACCAGGCGGTAGTTGCCGACTACCACACAGAAATTCCGGGCCACCCTAGCGATCGAAGGCGGGGGCGCATCTCCTGGCTTGCGGGGCTCGCGGAAAAATAATAGAACCACGAAAAACATTGCAAAGACGCTGAGGGCTGCGACGCGATAGACACTTTCGACGCCCAGGTGACGGTGGGCCCACGAGGCATAATAAGGGCCCGCCGCGCCGCCGATGTTGACCATGGTGTAGTAGATGGAATAGCCGATTGAGCGAACGTTTTCTTTGGAAGCGCGGGCCGTGGTGCCGACCACGCAGGGCTTGACCAGTGCGACGCCGAGTGCGGGCAGAATGAGGATGAAGCCGACGAACAATTCAAGGGGGACGGCGTTGCGCACCGGTGCCAGCCAGGAGGCCCCAATGGAGCCAATCAAAAAATACGCAGCAGCGAGAATGAGATACGCGACAGAGAGGGCACGGCGAAAGCCCAGTTTGTCGGCGGCGGCGCCGCCGAAGATGGCGAGAAACCATACCATGCCACCGAATATTCCAGTCAGGGTTCCGGTCTGTTCGGCAGAGAAATTCAATTTCTCCTGCAGATACAGGGCGAGGGAGGCGAACGCTCCGTAGTAGGAAAGGCGTTCGAAGATCTCGCTGAGATTGGCGATCCAGAAGGGACGTTCGAATCCGGTGCGAATCTCCTGCAGGCGTTCGGAAAAGCTCAAGAGCGGCTCCTTAGTGACTCGAATAGCAACGCAATCCGTTTGCGCACTTCTTCAGCGGCGAGTCCGGAGACGCGCAACACTTTTGTACGGCTGGTCTGGCCGGAGGCAATGGTAACGGAAGATTGCGGCACCTTCAAAAGTTTCGCGAAGAATTCGATGCAGGCTTGGTTGGCGCGGCCGTCGAGGGGCGGCGAAGTTAGAGAAACTTTGAGGGCGTCTCCGAGTTCGCCGGTGATGGCGTTTTTTCTCGCGCGGGGGTGGACCTTGATTGCGAAGAAGGCGCCGTCAGGGGTGTCGTGAACCGGAATCACGGGCGGCGCCTCAATGCCCCGTCCTCCACATGGATGCCAGAATCACAGTCAGAACGAGTCCGACACCGATGGCGGCGTATATACGGAGATCGCAGAACCGCTTCCCGCCACTTACGGCTAAACCGACCCCAAAAGCTTGTGGAACCATGACCAAGATGTAGTGATCCTCCTTCTTGAGCGCGTCTAGCGCATCCTTCCACTCTTGCTCCCGAACTGGGGATGGGCGGGCGGCTGTCCCGGTCACGAGCGTTTCTAAGAAGGGCTGCGACCTTGTCCTTCATACTCGGTGGCATCGTAATTTCGCTCGAATTCCGCGTTGATTTCCTAGATGTCTGGAAATGAAGGGTGCACCTCAGTAAAATAAGGCATCTTCTTTTCGACGTCAGTAAAGAAGCGCCTGCTGCGGTTCGGCTTGCTCGATTACCCGAGCTATCAGAAACTGTTTAGCGGCGGCAGCATACATAATTTTCCCCTC
>DATNKA010000175.1:0-6160 GCA_035603655.1 Candidatus Acidiferrales bacterium
AAGTCTGCGCCCGGCCACGGACTGGAATTCTGGGGGGCGTCATTCTTTTGCGATCCCTTCGGGCGCGTCATCGCGGAAGGATCGCACGACCGCGAAGAAATTCTGATGGGGGACGTCGATCTGAAGGCTCTTGAGGATATCCGTCGCAACTGGCCTTTTTTGCGCGACCGGAGAATCGATGCTTACGCACCAATTTCCAGCCGGCTGCTGGATGGACGGTAAGATTCCGCCGTGAAGAAACCGTCGCGTAATCATTCAAGTAATACTTTAACGGTTGCCGAATCATCACAGACGCCCGCGGCCCTCGGCTATCGGATGCCGGCTGAGTGGGAGCCGCACGATGCAACCTGGCTCGCATGGCCGCACTATCGCGGCGACTGGCCTGGCAGGTTCGAGCCGATTCCGTGGGTCTATGCCGAGATCATTCGAAATCTCGCGCGGCATGAGCGCGTTGAATTGATCGTCAATGATGCGGCGGCTGAACGGCAAGTGCGCAAGCTGCTCGATCGAGCGAACGCGCGGGCGGCAAACATCCGATGCCACCGCTGGCTCACCAACCGCGGGTGGATGCGCGACTCTGGATGCATCTTCGTCGCGCCCCAGAAGCCGGACTTCGCCCGACCGGACCGCCGAGGGCGGCTGTCCCCACATGGGTATCGCGCGCTCGCCGCCAAGTTCCGCTTCAATGCATGGGCTAAGTATTCCAACTGGCGCCACGACGAAAAAATTGGCAGTCTGATGGCCGAAGCAGCCCGTGCTGAAGAGATCCGTCCCCTATGCCACGACACCCGCGTTGTCCTCGAAGGTGGTTCGATCGACATCAACGGATGCGGCACAATTCTCACCACCGAAGAGTGCCTGCTCAGCAAAGTGCAGCAACGCAATCCCGGCATGGCGCGCAAGGATTACGAGAAAGTTTTCGCCGACTATCTCAGCGCTCCGCACGTCATCTGGCTGGGCCGGGGCATCTTCGGGGACGATACTCACGGCCACGTCGACGACCTCACCCGCTTTGTCGCGGCGGATACCGTCGTCACCATGATCGAGAAAAATCCGCGCGATGTGAATCACAAGCCGCTGCGCGACAACCTTCGCCGCCTGCGGGCCGCGCGCGATCAGTCGGGCAAGCCGCTGAACATCGTAGAACTTCCGATGCCCGGTCCCATCGTCTTTGAAAAGCGGCGCTTGCCTGCCAGCTATGCCAATTTTTATATCGCGAACGGCATCGTGCTTGTACCGGTCTTCAACGATCCTAATGACCGCATCGCCCTGGACATCCTGGCAGCGCTCTTTCCGACCCGCGAAGTTGTTCCAATTTATTCCGGCGACCTCATCTGGGGACTGGGAACGATGCACTGCATGACCCAACAGCAGCCATCAGTGATCAGCTTTCGGCCGTCGGCAAAGGTCCCAGTCTCGCGGGTGTAAATTGAACACGTGCAGATTCTGGCGAGGTCTGCGGGCTAAGCGCACATGCACGAGATGACCACAAACCGCCTCGAAGCCTTCAGTGACGGCGTGATTGCCATCATTATCACGATCATGGTTCTCGAGCTGCGCGCACCGGCGCAGCCAACAATTGCAGCGCTGGTCAAAGTTGCGCCTGTGTTTCTCAGTTACGGTCTCAGCTTTCTGGTAGCAGCCATCATGTGGGTCAACCACCATCACCTGATCCACGCGGTGCATTCGGTGACGACTCGACTGTTATGGTCCAATCTTTACCTGCTTTTTTGGATGTCGCTCGTCCCCTTCGTCACCGACTTTCTCGGGAAAAACTATCGTGAACCAATGGCCGTCGCGCTTTATGGGCTGGATCTCACACTGTGCTCCACTGGCTTCTTTTTTCTTCGCAGCGAGTTGATCCATCAAAGCCGCCACGATTCCAGCATGACGGATTATCACCAGCGCATTCAGCGCAAGAATGCCGTCTCGGGAGCCCTGTACCTGCTATCGGTTCCATTGGCCTACGTTTCGATCTACGCTTCCTTCTTCATCTTCGCCCTCGTCCCGGCAACATATTTCCTGCCAGAAAAGGTACTCGCCGGGGAATAGAGGAAACGGCGCGAGCGCAAAAAGCGGACCCTTCCGGGCCCGCAAATTGTCGAGCTGCAAAAAGTGTAAAGGTGGTTAGCGCCCGGGACCGCTGGGCGAGGTAGTTCCGCCTGGATTTGTCGAGCCCGGATTTGTAGTGCCAGGATTTGAGCCCGGTTTCGCGGTTCCGGGATTCGAGCCTGGATTAGTGTTTCCAGGATTCGAGCCTGGATTTGACGTACCTGGGTTGGTTGATCCACTATTCGGAGTTGTGCCCGGGTTCGAAGGCGACGACGGCATGGTCCCACCGTTCGGGTTATCACTGGGCATTGTGCCGGTGTTGGGGTCATTGGGATTGGTCGTAGATGGCTGCGAGGAGCTGCCGTTCGGATTGGTCGGATTCGATCCGGGTTCGGTCGAAGGCTTAGCAGACCCCGTCGGGGGCGCGGTAGTGCTGCCGGTCGGCGGCCGCGCTGCGCCGGTTGGTGGCGTACCTGTATTTCCAGTGGGTGGGGTGGAGGGAGACGTTGGGGCTGCCGCCCCAGCGCCTCCGGGCGCTGACCCTCCAGCGGGAGCGGTTTGAGCCGCCCCCCAAGTTGCGCAGGACAGAACCATCGAGAGTAGAACAAGTCTTTTCGCTGACATCATGAAGCCTCCTGCATTGAATTTGCGGTTCCCTTCTGAAGGCCGACGGAACGGCTGGCTTAAGGGATCATAGGCTGAGTGTGCGCCTCGACTCGCGCCGCGAATATCCGGCGGATGCCGTAGTCGGCAATAGGCGATCCTCTAGCAGGAAAATAACAAGGCTTCCGCGCGAAGTGGGCTGCAAAATTACCTGGTCTTGCCTTGCCTGATCTAGGAGTGGTGGCCGCGCAACCCCCGGGAAAAGTGAAGCGAGAAATTACTTCTGGTAGGGTGTGGGCTGCGGACCTTTTTCGAGCGTCTTCCGATCCCAGATCCAGCCTTCGCGAGTGTAGCTGGCGAGTTCGAAATCCTGGGTAAGTTCTAGCGCGTCGACGGGGCAGGCGTCCTCGCAGAGTCCGCAGAACATGCAGCGGCTCAGATCATAAGTAAAGTTGGTGAGCTCCTTGCGACGAGTTTGCTCGTTGCGCGCGCTGGAGACCACGATCAGATTCTCCGGACAGGCTAGCGCACACAGGTCGCAGGCGATGCACATGGTCTCGTCGGTATCAGGATTGACGTTCAGGCGAGGCGCACCCCGGTAACGCTCGGCCACCTGCGGTCGCTCCATGGGATATTGCTCGGTATAGATTTCCTTGGGATGCTGGTAAAGGAAGGTGACTTTCAGTCCCTGGAGCAGATCAACGAGAAAAATCTTGCGGAGCAAGTTCGGCATCGCCATAACGGGGTAAGAATATCACTGTTTCGGGGCTGGCCGGAAGGTGGCGTGGGGAACTTTTGCGGCTCAGCTTACGTACTTAAGGAAAGAAGAGAGGATGCTATGCGAGCCCATCTCGCCAACCTGACGCCGAAAATCCGTATGCTGATCGCTCTGCCGCTCGTCGCGATTGCTTACCCCGTGATAATGATTCTGCTCCCCGCGATCGTACGAGCAATCGTACCCGATGTAGTGCGCTCGGTGTTGAAACTGATCTGACTCGGAATCCTTTTCTTTATTTGAGTCGAGTCTGATTTGCGTCGAGTCAGTGATACCCTGCCTCGTAGGACTACCTGTGGCGGCAGCCAACGACGAACTCGGGATGGAGGAAGCTTTGCGTGCAGCCCAGCGGGCGCTGGCGGCGGGTGAAGTCCCAGTTGGAGCCGTGGTGGTCAGCCAGGGCCGCGTCGTGGGCCGGGGATGGAACCGCAACATCGCCGACTTCGATCCCACCGCTCACGCCGAGATTGTGGCGCTACGCGAAGCCGGTGCCACTATCGGAAACCATCGACTGGCTGACTGCGACCTGTTTGTTACCATTGAGCCCTGTGCGATGTGTGCCGGCGCCGTGGTTCATGCGCGGATCAAGCGCCTTATTTACGGTGCCGACGATCCCAAGGCAGGCGCGGTTCAGTCAGTGATGCAGGTGCTGAATCACCCGCAACTGAACCATCGGGTCGAAGTTCGCAGCGGCGTGCTCGCCGGCCGTTGCGCCGAAGTTTTGCAGGAGTTTTTTAGAAGCCGTCGCTAGATTTCCAACCCTGTCATTGGGAGCGCAAGCGAGGATTCCTGGTACGGGTAACACAAGTACGGCGGGCCGCCGATCCCGGCTCGCGTCAGCGCCGAGGCTCCGTCAGCATTTCTATAATTATGGTCAAAGGCAGGGTGATCGGTCACGCTGCCTTTCTTCAAGACACGACTCGAATCTTCAGCTTGACCTCACCGACTTCGCCGCATACCCCGGCAAAGCACCAGCCACTCCTCGTGCAAGCGAACCACCATCTTCGGTGGCGCACCAGCCCCCAACACCGTGCGAGTCGCGCCCGCCATCGCCGAATAGAGCATTAGCGCTACAAATTCCATGTCGCCCGACGCTGTAGTTAACCCTCGATGTAACGCTCGCTTTGACAACCTCCGCACGACTGCCACGCCTTCCGGTTCGGCGGCGGCCGCATATAGCGCCGTCGATATATCCGTTCGCTCCAGCTTTGCGTTGAGCAATGCTTCTACCAGGTCCGCCACCAGCAACTTCACTGCGGCTCCGCGATTTGCGCGCCACGCATGCTCCACCGCTTCCACTACCTTGATCGAATGCGCCTCCAGCACTGCGTAGAGGAGCGCTTGCTTGTTCGGGTGGTACTGATACAGTGTTCCGACAGAAACTCCCGCTCGGTCCTGCTACGCGCGTGGTGGTCAATCGATTCAATCCGACGGCCAGTAAAACCTGAATCGTGGCTCCCGCAATCGCCTCGACCGTGACCGCCGACCTGTTCTGAACGGGCGTCTTCCTTGGCTCGAACGTATGTCGCGCCGCTGTCTTCAAAATGCGAAGCATTAACCTGAAGGATTCTTCATCAAATGATGGTAAAAGAAAAAACGACAAGGAGGGAAAACATGCAAAATTCCTCAGGAATCAAGGACAAAGTGGTTGTCATCACGGGCGCAAGCAGCGGAATTGGTGAGGCGACTGCGCTGCTGCTTGCCGAGCGCGGTGCGAAGGTCGTGCTGGGGGCGCGTGGACAGAATCGCCTGAAGACCTTAGCGGCCCGCATCGCGGATGCTGGTGGTGAAGCCGCCTACGCACCCACAGACGTAAAACGGCGCGAGGACGTAACCAACCTCGTGAAATTGGCATGCGAGCGGTACGGCAAAGTGGACGTGCTCGTGAACAATGCCGGCATTATGCCAGTTTCTCCCCTAGACGACCTGCGAGTCGAGGATTGGGAGGAGATGATCGACATCAACATCAAAGGTGTTCTATACGGCATCGCCGCGGCGCTACCGGTCTTCCGCAAACAGGGTTTCGGGCATTTCGTCAACACCGCTTCTACCGCAGGACACAAGACTGTGCCGAACCAGTCGATTTATTCCGGCACGAAGTTCGCCGTGCGCGCGATCTCCGAGGGTTTGCGCCAGGAGGCTGGCGACAAGCTGCGCGTGACGATCATTTCGCCTGGCTTCGTGCGGACGAACTTCGCGGATTCGGTGACAAATCCTGAGGTGAAGGCCAAACTGGCCGAGTCTCGAGACAAGTTCGCCATGCCCCCGGATGCGATCGCGCGCGCGATTGCTTTCGCCATCGAGCAGCCCGCCGATATTGATGTGAACGAGATAATTCTCCGTCCGACGGCGCAGATTTAACTCCGCATCGGTGCAGCGGCGGTTCCTTCATAAAATGCCGGGACCCGCCAATCGTTTGCATTACGGGCTACCCGAAAGTTAAGCCCCGAACCAAACTTTCAACGACGCGTGCCAGAAAGTTGGCTTAGAGGAACTTGGCCTCCGCGTCAGCCAAAATTAGGAAATATTGTCCGGCGCGTTTACACCGGTACTGGCGAAGCACTCGAAGTCGTTCTCGCTCGCGGGCATCATCTACATGTTCGGTTTCGGAATCACGAAATCACCTCACATGGTTACGCACCAGTTCGGCCACACTGGGGTCTTCGACCTGCTCATGCAGCGCAGCGCCCCCTGGCTTCGTCTCGTTCAGGCCGTCGAGGTCGGCGATGA
>DATNKA010000176.1:0-7253 GCA_035603655.1 Candidatus Acidiferrales bacterium
ACCCTGTAAACGGACTTACAACCAACTCTGCGGCCAATGCAGCCGAGCGCGTTCCTTTTGTCGGGTTGTCTCCATTGCTCTTCCGCCTCGAAAGCAGTGGGAGTTCGATCAAAGTCAGAGACGCCGCGCTGAGCAGCGACATTGTTTTGATCGTTGTAGACCGTTTGCCCCAAGATTGGTATTCCGAATCCGCCACCGATAGCAGCGCCGAGACTATCCTCCGCATCGTCAATCGATTTGGAAAAGGTGTAGGCTGCAAGGAATTGAAAACCATGACTCATGTCTTTCTTCAGCGTGGCCTGTAGTGAGTTGTAGATCGAATTTCCACTACTTTCGAGGCGGAAGAGCAATGGAGACAACCCGACAAAAGGAACGCGCTCGGCTGCATTGGCCACTGAATTGGTTGTGAGTCCGTTCACAGGGCTGGAGGGACTGGCGAACGCAGGCTGATTATTGCTCTGCCCCACGGCGAGACGCGTGCCCTTGGCCCCAGCATATGCCACGGAGAAAACGTAGCTCTTGTGTTGATACTGCAGATCGAAGTCAAAATGCTGGACGGTAGACTCCTTAAAATCGGGATCGGTAATGAACGGGGTTCGGAGAAAGCTGCTCCCGGTAAACGGTGGACCCGGTAGCATGGTGGCTACGAAATTTGGGAATGAAGAGTTCGGCGGCAAATTTGGAAAGGGATTTTCCAGGCTAGCGGTCGCGTTAGTGCCGCCACTGAGCGAAGCACCCAACGCGAACGGCGGATTTTGAGCCAGTAATACGCCGTTCCCCTCGAAGCTGGTGCGGTTCGCGTAGATGCCATATCCTCCTCGAAGAACCAAATGTCGCGAAAAAAATGGCTGCCACGCGAAGCCGATGCGGGGTTCCGGGTGCGTTTGCACGGGGTGATTCAGCAGGGTTGAATTGACACGCGGAAATCCCGCGGGGGCAGTGCCGGAAAAGTTGTCCGGTAGAACAAATCCGGAGGTGTCTGGGCTCGTAAAGCCGCCGATCGGCGGTGCAACGTAGAGCTGAGGGAAGAAATTCGATTCGCGACCATCGACTTCGCTGGGTTGACCATCGACCTCGACTCGAACCCCGAGGTTGATTGTGAGAGTTGGCGCAACCTTCCAGTCATCCAACGCAAAGAAATCCGCAGCGCTTGCACGTTCCCCCACATGGGGAGTTCCAGCAAGCACGCTTGAGAAGAAAACGTTTGAGAACGATGTGTCGTTCCCTCCTGCGCCGGCAGGCCCGGCAGGCAACCCGAGCAGGAAATCAGGGAACGACAGGAGTGTCATGACGCCGGCCGTGTAATTGCTTAAATGGTTCAACTGATTTCGGAAGATTTCTGTGCCCAAGCGAACATTGTGCTTGCCCCGAGACAGGAACATGACGTCGGAAATGTAAAAGTTATTACCAGCTGTTTTGCCTTGGTCTTGTGCCGAGTTGCCTAGTTCAAAGGCTCCAAGAACCTCAATCTGCGGAATGATTCCCTCCTGGGGGTCGCTGAAGCGGCTTATCCCCACGTCTTGATCGGTGAGCATCCCTCCAGCAACACCTTGACCAGCAAGGCGAGAGAAGCCAAATCGGAATTGGTTGATCGCGCGCGGCGAGAAAATGTGAGTCTCGGTGATTGCCAAATTCCGGTTCTCAAAGGAACGGAGTACCGGGAAGCCCGGCACACTGGCGCCAAAGAAAGGAACGTCTTGATTCGAGTTTGAGAAAAAGAATTTCACCGACAGGCTATCCGCCGTGCGCAAGTTGATGTCGAAGTTCGTATTGAACTGATCTTCGTTGTAGTGTCCGGGCACCGCCGCGGTGTAATTGATACCGCTTCTCGAAGTCTGAGGGCTAGGAATTACATAAGTTCCATCGGGGTTCTTCGCATTCAACAGATTGAGCGCAACTGGGTTTATATTCGACCCGTCGGGCGCTACCGCCGCACCTCCGAACGCCCCGGTTTGGCCGCCGAATACAGCTCCGAGGGAAGCCGGCGTGCGGACCAGCGGTATCGGAGGAAGACTGAGAGTTCGAATACTGCTGTCCAACGACGCTGCATTCACATCCCGTGTGGCCTGATAGGAAACGAAGAAAAAGGCGCGCTTCTTTGACCAAGGCAGTGGTCCACCCAAAGTGCCACCGGGTTGTGAGCGCCGGAATTCTCCTCTGGGCACTCCGAGTGCATTCGCAAAGAAATTGTTCGCGTCCAATGCCTCATTGCGACCGAAATAATAAACGTTCCCATGCAAGTTCGTGGTGCCCGACCTTGTTTCAACGTTTACGTTCGCACCTCCTCCTCGGCCATACTGGGCGTCGTAGAGAGAATTCTGAACCTTGAACTCCTGAATGGTATCCGGAGCGGGAATCGCGATTCCGGCGCCACCGAAAGGAGTGACCTCGGTCATATTGGAGCTATAACTGTTCGCATCTACGCCGTTCAGCATGAAGTTGTTGTCGCCGCTTCGCGAACCATTGGCGCGGACCTCCTGGCTTCCGGCCCCCAGTTGGGTCGCGTCCACGACATCTGTGTTTGTTCCGGCGGTCAGGCCGAGGATCTCGGTAAAGTTGCGATCGACGAGCGGCAAGTCAACGACGGTTTCGTGATCGATGACTCGTCCCAGAGTGGCATTCTCCGTTTGAACAAGAGGAGGCTTGGCACTAACCGTGGTTTGTTCCTTTACCCCGGTGATCGTCAGCTGAAGTTTCAGCCGGCTTACTTCGGTGATTCGAACCTGAACACCTTTCAAGATGAGTGCCTGAAATCCGGGCACGCGAACCGTCAGGTCATAGTTGCCAGGAGTCAGGAATGGGACCGAGAAATTCCCGTCGGCATCCGTGGTGAGATCGCGCTCCTCTCTGGTGGCCTGACTGTTGACGACCACCGCCGCACGTGGAACCAAGGCTCCGCTGGGGTCGCTCACGCTGCCTGCGATCGCTCCGGTATCGGCTGTCTGGCCATACATCGGCAGAGAGCAGAGCGCGAGCACGGAGGTCCAAAGCAAGGTGCGGGACGCCTGGATCGAGATGTTCCACATCACTTCGTGCCTCCAACAATCAACGAAGCAGGGCAAAAGACCACTTTGGCAAGGTGCGGATTCTGGCTCTTCAAGAAAGGGCCCTCTCCAACGCGAGTTAGTTGGTCTGCTTCTCGCAAAGAATCACGCATAGGAGGCACCGTGGTTCTTGGAAATTGATGATAAGCGAGATCAAGGGTGCACGCTGCACGCCATCGCAAGTTATTGAAAATATGGCGATTGACGGCATACAAATTGGTCAATTTGGCCAATTGGCGAAATTTGTACAATCTCGGATAAGCTGTAGTGACGAGGATCTAGCTGTTCTTCGAGGGATGGCTAGTTTTGAAGAGGTTCTTGTTAATCTTTAGCGATCGGATCTTGTGCTCCAGAGTGGATCGTGGCAAGCCAAGTTTCGCAGCAGCGCCGGACGGCCCGTATACGCGTCCTCCGCTCTCGCCTAAGGCCCCCTCAATAATTGCCTTCTCCTGAGCAGGGAGCCTCTTAAACAAGCCAATCTCTCTGTTCCGTTCACTTGCATGGGGTTGTTGAGAAAGCCAACTCTCATCGACTGAGAAATTCTCTGTTTCACATACAATTACAGATCGCTCAATCACATTCTGCAATTCGCGAATGTTACCCGGCCAGGGGTACGACTGCAGCAATTCCAGGCTCTTTTTGTTTACCGCGCGGATGCTCTTTCCTGCTTTCCTCGCAAAACGGTCGATGAAGTACTCAACGAGCACCGGAATGTCTTCTCGTCGTTCCCGAAGAGGAGGCACCTCGATCGGAAAAACGTTAAGCCGGTAAAAGAGGTCGCTCCGAAACATCCCTGAAGCGATGGCAGCCTCCAAATCACGATTCGTGGCAGCAATCACCCGAACATTCGTTCGGATGGATCCGGTTCCACCGACGCGCTCGAATTCATGTTCCTGCAGAACCCGCAAAAGAGCGATCTGGGTCTCGGCAGGAAGCTCTCCGATTTCATCAAGGAAGATCGTGCCTCCTTCGGCCAACTCAAAGCGCCCTGAACGCCGTTGAGTTGCTCCCGTGAAGGCGCCCTTCTCATGGCCGAACAGTTCTGACGCGATCAAATCGGGTGGGATTGCCGCGCAGTTCACACTGACAAAGGCTCGTGAGGAACGCTGTGATCGTCTGTGAACGGCACGTGCAATCAGTTCTTTGCCCGTCCCCGTTTCGCCGGTGATCAGAACAGTGGAGTCTGTGGGAGCAACCTTCGATACGCGAGAGAGTACTGCGTGTAGGGCTGGAGAACTTCCCACGACCTCCTCGAACATCGACGCCCTATCTATTTCTTCGCGCAACGCAACGTTCTCGTTCTGGAGTCGTTGCTCAGCCTGCTTGCGATCTTCGATATCGGTCGCAGCGACGTACCAGCGAATCAGGCGTCCTTGTTCGTCGCGTAAGGGATTCCAGCGGAAGAGGAACCACCTATACGTCCCATCTTTTCCAAGTGAACGCATTTCGGTTTCGTGTGGGAGCCCCCTTAAGAACTTACTTGGAGCTTCGTTTCGAAAGCGTTCTCGATCTTCTGGATGCACAAACCTCCCAGGATCGCCGCCGCCGCTCTGCCACTCCTCAAGGGTAAAACCGAAATAATCGAGTGTTGCCTGATTGACATAAAGACGACTGTTATCGGGTCCCAACACAGCAACCTGTTGCGGCGTGAAATCCAGGATCTGTCGAAGCTCCATTTCGCTTTGCCGGATCTTCGCCTCTGCCAGCTTGCGTTCGGTAACGTCGATTACGGTGCCGACGAATTCAACAAGATCGCCGGATGGGCCGAGAACGGGATGGCCTACCACGTGGATGTCCCTGATGTCACCGCCGGGATGAACGAGTCGGTAATCCAGTTCGTACTCCACCTTCTCACGGCGTGCTAGCTCCGCTACTTCCCTGACCTTAGCTTGATCGTCGGGATGGACGCGTTGCAAAAACGTTTCGAATCGCGGCGGTCCATCGTGCGGTTCGAAACCCATCACGCGGTAGCATTCTTCCGACCAGTGACTCATCTCGTCGGTGGCGGCTGCTCGTGCCCAGCTGCCTGTATGGCTCAGACGTTGTGCCTCCGCTAAATATGCTTCGCTACGTAGCAGCTTCTCAGCGCTCAACCGGCGCAGGGTGACAAGAGAGACAGCCAGGCGGCCATAAAGGTTCATCGCCTCCTTGAGTAATAGGAAAAGCAGCACTGTCGATGAAATGACAGAGAGAGTGCTCCCCGCAAAAAACGAGAGACTCAATCTGCCGGTCGTATTAGTCCACGAAGCGATATATTGCGCCAACCATGCGCACATGGCCACCATAAGCCATAAATCCAGAACCGACCTTACCCGGAGCAGAAGCAAGAGGAGGGCAGCGACGGACAGCAGCGATAAGAGTGCGGCAACATATTGGAGGTTGACCGTCGTTTGGTATCTATCCAGAAACAGTTTCGGTAAATACGGTTCCCCCACGGTGGCGATCCAGGTCATCGTGAGGACCAGAGCGATCACGACCGCGATACTCGCTGCGATGGCGGTTCGCGTAGAGCCGTGCAATACGGGCGCTTCCGGTCCTCTCTTCATCTCGGCGTAGAAGATGATTGCAAGCGGGTAACCGACCCGCGCGAAAAGGCCAAGCCAGACACTGGACTGCAAACCAGCACCGAGGAGGCCCGTCGCCGTAAATGCGCCCGGAAACGTAAGGAGATGCGGAACCCTTATTACCCCAGCGAAAAGGTAGCCGCTCGCCAAAACCAAGAGAGCGCGCGAGCGGACAATTTTGAATTGAGAAATCAGAAGAAACCATGTGATGAGATCAGCGATGAAATTGAATACGTCTGGGATCGCTGGCCAAGCGTTGAACATTGGTAGCTGCACTTTCCCAAATGGGACAACGAGAACCCCGATGCCTAGCAGCACAGCGCCGACCACAAACGCTAATCGACGTTCGAGCCGACTGGGGGGTAGATTCGCCAGGACGACGTCATTCTGGTCATTCGCCTCGTTCAATGCAGCCTCCCAAAGCTTTTCTTTCTATATATATCGCGTGCCACTGCCAAAATCGGCGATGGGTCGCCGTGCTGTCGGCCGCGGTAAAGGATGAAGTCCGCGCCTTCTCGGGGGGGCACGAGCGCGTACCCCAGAAGGACCCGGGATGGAGGACATCCTCGTCGCCACGGCTGCACGACCTCAGGGTGCTCATTTTGACGAGAAGCTAGAAGATCGTCAACCCCAATGCCGCGTGGTGCCAGTGCCAGCTAGTCCGGAGGTGCTTGTTCAACCCAACTAAGTTTACGGCGAAAGGAATTTGACGCTGCCCGCTAGAATTCCAGTTTTAGGGCGGAATGGCTTGCGAATCATGGCGCCACATGGACCCAGCCGGCTTCGATCTTCGTCTCGTAAGTGCGGATGGATTCGGTGCGGACGTGCTTCATCAGCATGTCGACGTGCTGCAGAAATGTGGCCAGTATCGGCGGAGGGCTCTCGTTGCCCAGGTCCGCTGGAACCGGGCCGGACAGGGCTTGGCCGTTTGAAACGTCGAACTGGGCGCAATGCATGGCGCAGGTAACAATCTTGCCGTCGAGCGTGCCCAATTCTAGCGGCGCATTCATGTGTCCGCAGCGTCGCTCGATGGCAAAGTAAATTCCGCCACAATTGCAGATGACGATCTCGTGTCCGTTTAGCTCGACAGCTTTCATCCCGCCAGGCGCGATCTCACTGGTACTGATTGCGCGGATGAACTTGTCATTCAAGGCCCACGTCCTTTGGCGAGAGTTGGGGAAGGCTATTCGGGTCCGTGACATCCTTGTGGACGAAGAGGCCGCACCAGCAGCGTTTGATGGCGTCGAAGTGTTCCCGGTGGAAGGGAATACAGGGGCAAACGATCTGCATGTCGCGCGCGCGGTCGTGGCGTATGGGCTGGCAGGGGCAGAATGGGATGCCGTGCTTGGCCTCCAGCGTGACCTCCTGTTCGAGCAGAAAATCCTTCAACTCCACGTCAGGCGTGAATTTAAAGCCCAACGGCCCGACAACCTTGTCGAAAAAATACTGAAGCGCCTTTTTCCTTGCTTCGGTGTCCATGCAGCACTCCTTACGATTTCAGCGCCTTCGCGTAAAGTTCTGGCTGATAGCCCGCGATGACTTTGTTGCCGATCTTGACGAACGGGAAGCCCGTGGCCCCGGCGGCATCCAGCTCCTGCAAAATAGTTTTCTGGGTCGCCTCGTCAGCAAGATCGTAGTCGACGTA
>DATNKA010000177.1:0-5736 GCA_035603655.1 Candidatus Acidiferrales bacterium
AGTATGGCAGCCCGCGGAGCAGCCTACGGGACATTCACCCGGTCCCGATTCTCCGACGGTACATACTTCACCGCCGCCGTCCGCTCCAGTTTGTCCCACGCGAACCTGCGCCCTTCCAGGGCGCGCTTCAGGGTCTTGAACAGCACCACGGAAAATAACTGCCGGTACGCGAAGCGTTGCAGCCACACCTGGCTCAACAGCCAGACGTCTTCCTTGTCGTCCGGACGGCGGCGCTCGAGCGCGAACGCGAGGGCCGATGCCAGGAAATCGATCACCAGGAACGCAAAGAAGAACGTGACGAGTTTGTGGAAACTCGCCGGATCTGTAGAATCCGGATGAAAATGCTTTTGGACAAAGTACCAGAGAGAGCCGAAGGCGAACATAATATCGATGAGCGGCGATACCAGCGGCAGCAGGATCTGGAAAATCACGATGTTCGGCAGAGCGACAAAGCCCAACGCCCCTTTGCGCGCGAAAACTCCACTGTGTTTGTAGACGGCTTGCAGAATTCCGAAGGACCAGCGAAACCGCTGGCGCATCAGGCCATTGGCATTGGTTGGCGCCTCCGTGTAAGCCAACGCCATGTCTTCATATTCCACACGGTAGCCGCGGCGCAACAGAGCCATTGTCAGATCAGCATCCTCGGCCACGGTATCGATCTGATAGCAGCCGGCCTCGCGCACGGCTGACACCCGCCATGCACCGATGGCCCCTGGAACCACACTCACCGCACCCAGAACGTCCAGAGCGCGGCGTTCAAAATTCTGACTAGTGATATATTCCAGAGCCTGCCAGCGCGTCCACAGATTCACGCGATTGCCTACCTTGGCATTGCCCGCGATTGCGCCGACCTGGGGATTGATGAAATGCGGCACCAGACGGGAGATGGCGTCACCGGCAATGATGGTATCGGCATCGATGCCCACGAAGAGTTCGGCGTCCTGAATTTGCTCGATGCCAAAATTCAGAGCCTCAGCCTTGCCGGCGTTAGGCTTGGTCAGGATGAGAACTTGTCCGGCTTTTTCCTCCGCGACAAAAGCGGTTCGCGCTACCTCTAGAGTACGATCCTTGGAGCCGTCGTCGATCACAATTACGCGAAGATTGGGATAGTCGGAGTTGAGCGCAGCGCGAATGGTGCGCACAATAACCTTTTCCTCGTTATAAGCCGGAATTAGAACAGCAACTTTCGGCCTATACGAAGCGACTTCCGCGGGCTTGCCGAAAATCTTCTCCTGCAGCCGGTCGTAGACCGCAGCCGCACCAATAAAAAGCAGGCGCCCGGTCATGAGCAGGTCGCCAAGGAAAAATATCCACGTGATCGACACGATGCCAGCCTCGAAGAGCCAAAAGCCCAATCCATCAAGGCGTGCAGCCCATCGTTCTCCTGCGCTCAAAGGGGCCATCACATCGGCTCGCGTCTTGCCGAACAATTGATATACCGGAACCACCGAGTACCCCCGCGCACGAATCCCGTCGATGATCATGGGCAGCGCGCGAACCGTCTCCGAACGATTGCCGCCGCCGTCATGCAGTAGAACGATGTTGCCGCAACGCAGGTCGTTGGGACCGCAAGGTGGCAAGTGCGCCAGGACGTAGGCAGAAATCTCTTCAGCGGTATGCCGCCGCGGCTTATCACTCCAGTCGTTGGGGTCGACTCGGTTGCCCACGGTGATGTAGCCCATGTCTTGCGCGAACTCGAGCGGCTTTACTTGGTCGGCGGTGTCGGGTTCCTCATCAATCGCATAGGGCGGACGCAGAAGCTTTGCTCGAATTCCCATTAAGCTCGCGAACAGCCGCTCGGTAAGATTCAGTTCCACCTTCATGTGGGTTGGCGAAATATTACTAACATCCGGATGGGTGAAGGTGTGATTACCGATGGTGTGGCCTTCGTTGTAAATACGTTTGGCCAAGCCTGAGAAATCGTCGGTTTGGATGCCGATCAGAAAAAATGTGGCCGGAGCATGCTCACGCTTGAGCACATCGAGAATCTTGGGCGTCCATTCCGGATCGGGGCCATCGTCGAACGTGAGCACTACCTGGTTAGGACTGTAACCGTAACGCCCCACCCGGAAAGGTTCTGGCAGAGACTGGAAATTTTCGTCAGTGATCAGTTTGGTTTTGGCATCGATGGTGAGGTCGCGAGTGCCATGAGTGGGGCGGTCCTCGATTCGAAGGATTTCGCCCTGCCCTTCCATGTCTACATCCTGGCCAGGTGGCACGTCGCGCACTTTATCCGTGGCACCGGCGTCTCCCGGAACGTCCCACACACGCCATAACGACCGATCCTCCCCCCCCAATCGCCACAACGCGAAAGTCTTGATACCCAGTGTCTGCGCCGCCCTCATGTGATTCAGCGCCGTAACCGCATCCAGAAACCAGACGTCGTGGCGGAGACTACGCTCATCCAGATAACTGAAATGCGGATTTAGCGCATCGTCATCGAAGCTGACATCTTCATCGGAATCCCGCGCGGCCAGCCAGGCTTCCTGCACGCTGACGGAACTGTCATGAGCATCCGGCGGAAGCTTGCCCTTCTTCGGCTTGAGCACCCAGTCATAGCCGTAGTTGGCGATTGCACAGATTAATTTTTCCCGCGGGATCATTTTTACGGCGAAGTTGAGATTGTCGACAAACCAATCTTGCGATGCCACCGGTCCCGCCGCGGCGCCGGGATAGTGTTCGTCGTAGTTCATCACGATCACGCCGTCGGCGGGCGCGGAGATAGCGGCGTAATCAAATTCCTGATTATGTGCGGGCACGCTCACATAAAGCTTCATCCCACGCCCGTGTAGGTCCAACGAGAGTTCATTCAGTAGAGCAACATAACCCTTCTGGCCCGAGCTGGGGAAAGCCTCGAAATCCACCATCAACCCGCCGAAACGATCGGAAGAAAGAAAAAGGCTTACCTGATTCCGGAAAACCGCGCGCGCGTCCGAGTTGTTCAGAAACCCCGCGACGTCCACCCAATCAGTGCCGTTGAAATTGTTGACCATGGGAAAGACTTCCATGCTGGAGTCTTCCGCCTTGAGAAACGGCATCACGCGGTCGTCGACGGAGCGCACGCGACTGTCCTGGATCACGTCGAAAAACTTGTTGGTTTGATCATCCACCCCCTGCAGGCGGCCGTCGGTTGTGAGCACGTGCAGCCAGTCCGGATAAAGCAAATCGATCTGACGGGCGAAATCGCGAAGGGACGAAAAACTCGCCGCATCCCAGGGAGCATAAAACGCGGCTCGAATTCCTTCTTCCTGGTTGAGCTTGACCTCAGAGGCCGGCAGTTTCGACTTCCGATGGGAACGGTTCGCCAGCTTCTTCAGACGGTCGCGGGCTTTTTCTTTCTCATTTTCTTTCAAGGCTTTGAAGGCGCGCTTCTGCGGGGAAAACAGCAGTTCGGGTAGGCGCTCGTCCCGCAACGTGGTGTACACGAAGAAGATAATCAGTGCGGTGAAAGTCGCTGCCAGAATGTCGACTAGTCGTCTTAGTCGCTTCCAGCGCGCGCGTTTCGGATCGTAGAAGACAGGTTCGGGCATGGAAGGTTAATCGATCATCGTATGCCGCAAGCGGCGAGTGGTCAATTGTTGAAGGTACGAAGACAGGGCACAGGCACGCAGCAAGTAATGCTTGCCAACTAAGATGCGCCGGCAGCGCACAAAGTTGACTCCAACGCGCTATATTCTCTTCGTGCTGGAACTGGTCCGTAAGGATGTTCGATTCTTTTTTGCGGCTACCCTGGCCGCTCTGGCATTGCGGCTGCTCTTTCTGGTGCACTTTCCCGGCATCGTCGACGATTCGCGCCTGTACGCCGATATCGCCATGAACTGGCTGCAGTACGGCGTCTACGGGATTAGCAATTCCGGCCAGGTTGTGCCTACGCTTTCCCGCCTGCCGGGCTATCCTGCATTTCTCGCGGCGGTCTTCGCCGTGTTCGGCTGGAGCAATTTCCGTGCCGTCTTGCTGGTCCAGATCGTGTTCGATCTGGGCACCTGTCTGTTGGTGGCGGATCTCGGACGCCGCATGCTTTCTGATCAAGCGGCGAAAGCCGCGTTCATGCTTACCGCCCTGTGTCCGTTTCTGGCGAACTATTCAGCCGCGGTTCTCACGGAAACTTTGGAAATCTTCTTCACTGCACTCGCCCTGGATTGTGCGATTTGGGGACTTGCAGGCTTGCGACAAGGCGGCTCGCCGACATGGACAAAATGGCTCCCGTGGCTGGGATGCGGTCTCGCTGTCGGAGCCTGTCTATTGTTGCGGCCCGATGGCGGAATTTTGCTCGCGGCGCTCGCAGCATATTTGTTCTTACTTTTTGTAAGCGCAATTCGCAAGCAAAGACGAAACCCCGACCACACGCCTGTGCTCCTTCCAGTACTGCGCGCGGCAATTATTCTCGGGATCGGCGCGCTCGCACCGCTCGTTCCGTGGACCTTGCGCAATCTCCACACCCTACATCGATTCCAGCCGCTTGCTCCGCGCTATGCCAACGACTCCGATGAACCCTTGATGGTGGGATTCAATCGCTGGACCAAGACGTGGATGGCGGACTATACCTCCGTTCAGGAGATCTACTGGAACGTGCCCGGTTCCGCAATTGATATCTCGCGGCTGCCACGACGCGCTTTCGATTCAGCGCAGCAACGGCAGGAAACCGCAGAACTATTCGCCGACTACAATCAGGATCACGACGTGACTCCGGAACTGGATGCGCGCTTTGCCGCACTGGCGGCCGCGCGCATTCGGGCCGCGCCCCTGCGTTACTACGTTTGGCTTCCGGCGCTACGCATTGCCGACATGTGGCTGCGTCCCCGAACCGAACTGCTGCCTTCCGATCCGCGCTGGTGGGAGTTCAATGACGACCCCACCTGGCTTGCTGCCAGCATTGTCTTCGGGCTGGTAAATTTGGCGTACGCCGTCGCAGCGTTGGCCGGGTGCTCACGCTGGCGTGAAATTTATGGCGTCGGATTATTGGTTCTATTCTTGATCCTGCGCTCGCTGTTCCTGGGGACGCTGGAAAATCCCGAGCCCCGTTACACCTTGGAATGCTATCCGGTGCTCATAATTGTGGCTTCCGCGCTTTTCATCGGCAAAACGAATCGCACCAATCGAAAACCCGCATGAACAGCTCCTGGATCTGGGACGCCGTCTGTGAAAAGCCGTATTCAAACGTTTCACAAACCGCAAAGACATTGAAAATTAAGCTTGAACTTTGTGGCCTCGGAGTTGCACAATAGCGCCCCATCAGGTCCCCAGGGTCTCGCTTTCGTCTCTAACTTCCTGGGCAAACACAATCGAATGTAATGCCCCAGCGGGGGGAGGAGATCTCTATGCGTACGAGCGCGCGTGTAGTTACTCTGTTGGTTGGATTCTTGCTTGCGTGGGGCACTCTAATCGTTGCGCAGACTGCAACCACGTCACTGCGCGGAACGGTCTACGACGCTAAAGGCGCAGTCATTTCTGGCGCCTCCCTTACCCTCACGAACCCCGCCACGGGATTCAGCCGAACGGCGAAGAGCGACACTCAAGGCAATTATCAATTTCTCGAGCTCCCGCCGTCGACCTATACCCTGGCTGTCGATGCCGCCGGCTTCGCCAGATTGAAACAAGACGGCTTGGTACTTCAGGTGGCCACTCCCGCCACGTTGAACGTAAACATGCAAGTCACCGGAGGAACCGTCACCGTAGAAGTGAGTGGGACGGCCCCGCTGGTTAACACGCAGGATGCCAGCATGGGGCATGCTTTTG
>DATNKA010000178.1:0-2497 GCA_035603655.1 Candidatus Acidiferrales bacterium
CGTGTCGCATAGTAGGACGAGACAGATGCGTCTGATTCAGCAATGCCCACGATTTCAATCTCCGGACGGTGGAGGGAATTATCGAAGAATCCCTGGACGTGTCCGTGAACCAGGCCAACGATGCCAACGCGGAGGGGAATCCTCTTCGACGGCGTGCTCTGGCCTTGAAGACGTGGGATTGAGAATAAGAGAATCAACCCGAAACAGGCGAGGGATGAAAAGCAAGGCATAGCGGTACCCCACAGAAGATAGTGTTCAGCAGCCGTCAGGATCAATTGCGATCCGACGGGACATTGTAACAAGAGTAAACAGCATTCTAAGTCATGGGGTGGCAAATACTTGGAGCTGCCGAGACGCGTCGCAGCGCAGGAATCCGGCCATCTGCTTCCGTAATCTGTTACCCGGCTGAAAGCGGTGCGATAGTACATTCATCTTTATGACCCACTTCCCCCAACCACACCCCTCCAGGCGCGCGGCCCGGGTCCAGCTAGGCGATTCCGTCCTGGCGGTGATCCGCTTAGAAGATGGCCGGCGTACGAAAGCCAAACTCCAAAGCATCTCCGTCACCGGTGGATTGCTGCAATTGCAGCATCCTCTGGGCAGCGGTTCATTCGTCGAACTCGCGTTTCAGACGCAATCCGGTCCGGTCCACGGAATGGCTGAAGTCCTCAGTCCTATGCGGAAGACGACAACTGGCGTGCTCCAGCCCTTCCGTTTCGTTGCGTTCGAAGATGACGACCATCGCCGCTTGCGCACCTCGGTCGATCACGCGGCTGACCGAAGTCTGCTGGGATTGAAGTCGTCCGTGTTCGTAGTGCCGAAGACCATCTAGTCGCTTTTTGGTTGCAACGCGGCGCCAGGCGCAGAGGTCCCCGCTATACTGATCGTGATGCAGAAGAATTTGTGCGGGCGGGATTCGGGGGCTCTTGGGCAGGTGACGCGGGACATCACTACGAACTCAGCGGAGGAGACGATCGCATTCGGGCGCACGCTGGCAGAGTGGCTGGCTCCTCCGAAGCTCGTACTGCTGCGCGGCGATCTGGGTGCCGGAAAAACCACGCTGGTCAAGGGAATCGCGGCAGCGTTTGAGGCCGCCGCGGAAGAAGACGTAACCAGTCCCACCTTTACGCTGGTCCACGAGTATCGCGGACCGCGTGCCAATCTATATCACATCGATCTTTATCGGGTCGACACGCCGCGCGAATTGGAAACGCTGGGGCTGGATGATCTGCGTTCTGAGCGAAGCGTTTTACTCATCGAGTGGGGTGAGAAATTCGCGCGTCTGCAGCGGGAGCGGGATATGGAAATTTCCTTGGAGCCGGACGGGGAAAACCGCCGGCAGATTCGGATTGTCAGTTAATGTGCCGGCTGCGACGTTGCGGCGACGATGAGGATTCCCCGCGCGCAAGACACTGGCGCGCTCCATTCGCGCACCATCGAGAAAAGGATAGCCGCGGAAAACAACGCGAGCATCAGGCGGTTCGTCCTCATCGCGTTTATTATCCCACGATTGAGGCCTGAGGTGATGGGGCGGAGAACTGAGAAGCGACTTCAAAAGCCCATGATGTTGTAACCGCAGTCCACATAGATGACCTCGCCGGTGATTCCGCTGCTGGCGTCTGAGGCGAGGAAGACTCCGGTGGAACCGACTTCTTCGACTTCCACACGGCGGCCCAGTGGGGCGCGTTCTTCGTGGCCTCTTAACATGTCGCTGAAGCCGGCGATGCCCCGCGCGGCGAGAGTTTTAATCGGCCCCGCGGAGATAGCGTTCACGCGAATCTTTTTCTTACCCAATTCATAAGCGAGATAGCGGACCGAACATTCCAAGCCAGCCTTGGCGACCGCCATCACGTTGTAGCGTGGCACGACCTTTTCGGAGGCATAGTAAGTCATCGTGATTATCGATCCGCCGTCTTCCATCAGCGGGGCGGCAGCCCGGGCGACCGCGACCAGCGAGTACACGCTTACATCCATCGCAATGCGGAAGCCTTCGCGCGTGGTGTTGACGAAGTCTCCCTTGAGTTCGTCGGCGGGAGCGTAGGCGACTGAATGCACCAGCGTTTGCAGCTTGCCGTAGCGTTCCTTCAGCGTAGCGAAGAGGCGGTCGATCTCTTCATCTTTGCTGACGTCGCACATGAAGCCTTGGGCGCCGGGCAGAGACAGAATGAGATCCTTCGCTTCCTGCTCCAGACGTTCGTTCTGGTAAGTGATTGCCAGCCTCATCCCCGCAGCGTGCAACCCCTGAGCGATGGACCAGGCGATCGAACGCTTATTGGCCACTCCGAAAACGACCGCGTTACGGCCCTGTAGATCACGAGACATGAATACTCCTTGGAATGGGAAAGAATAACAGCGAAGCGCGTGAATTTACTACCGAGCCACCGGGACGCAGAGGAAAACTTGTCCACCGTTCAAGCGGCGATTGAAAGTTTGTTCTGTTTGTCACCGGGGTGGACAGAGTTCATTCCAGCGCGCTGACTTCTTCCGCCGCAACCGT
>DATNKA010000179.1:0-13497 GCA_035603655.1 Candidatus Acidiferrales bacterium
ACGACATTGCTCGTGAATGCCCGTCAACTGGACCAGGGGAGGGCGGCCAAACAGGTGCTTCAAGCCTCAACTCGGAGTTGGGCGTTTATTTCCCCTCAACTCTCTTCCTTTGTTACGAAATGCGAACAGAGAAAACTCACCAACTCCATCGGCGGAGGATCGTTGTATGGTGGAAGGCGCGCCCTTACGACTCCGGCTCTGCAAGACGCGCTCTTCCCCATTTTGTCGCCTTGCAGGGCCGTTGGGTGAATTCCTAAACGGTATTGATTGATCGCTTCCGGCAGCCCGACAAATCATTGAGAATCCTTACCTAGCCGGAACGCACACACGCCCCCACTGACAGCTTCTGGCTAAGGCCTGATCAATCGCTCGCATTTACATCCTCGAACCCTCGATATCGGCCTATTTTGAGCGCCCGTTCCTCGCGATCCTTCCGCACTCGATAGCGCCACGCCCAAACCGCACTCAGCACTACGACTAAAAAGCACACTTCAACAAATAACTTTTCTCCATCCAGAGCATCAATGGGGTTCCCCTTCAAGTCGGGATCGGCAAGGATGCCGTGAATGAAGGTGCAAATACCGGCTACATAGACAAGGTAATGGAAACGCTTCCACTGCCTCCGCCCTAGCCGAAGCCGAAAATATGAGGTGAGTATGACTACCACGATCAGGTATAGGCTCACAGCGCCGACTGTATTCTCGATCGGTTGAACGGGAGACCAGACTGGAAGGGCCAAATCCAACAGACGCCAAGAACTCCTTGTTGAAAACAGCAATATGAACGGATGCGTCAACACTGACGCCATGAGGAAGTAAGCCGTGCAGTTGTGGACTGCGAAGATATTGATTCGCCGATGAGGCCAGCGCCGCCACGGACTGTAACGCACCGCGATTAGCAGTCCAAGACAGATATTTGCCGTCGACAGAAAAACAGCCAGCAATCCGACATCCGCGGAAAGGTCAAGCGCCGTCATTCCGGCGCTCAAGCAGAGGAGGTGCCGGTGCTGTCGTCGATGAATCTGAAATGAGCACCGTCTTTACGGAATCAGGAATTTCGTTCGCGTCTGCGAGTAGCTCACTTGAAGGAGGGCGTCCCCGAAAGGCGGATTCCGTTGGCTGCCTTCCAAGAAAGTCTCCGACCGCCGGGTCATCAGTAACACCCTTGCCACGGAACAATTGCGGCGGTTTCGGGAACACCGTTGTCGCACAATCTATGAGTGACCGTCCTGGAAGTCCGTGAGTCAAGGCGCATTGCCGTTTGTATACGGTTGCACCGGCAGGAAAATTAGCTTCGTCCGCCTGCACGGGAGATGCGGGAATATGTTGCTTCTCGATATGCGCGTCCAATGCCATATTTGCCAGCCCCTTCTCAAACGGCATCGGCGGATCAGCCGTTGCTTCAGGCGCCAGGCCTGCCGAAAAGTGAAGGAAAACCGAACCCGCTGAAATCGCAACGGCCAGAAATGAAACCGATAGCGATACCTTTTATCACTTGTGTGCTCCGGCCATTGATCAGAAATTAAATCTGTACCCCAGAATCATCTTGGCAATCAGGTGGTCGGTTGCGCCCGTGAGGCCCACCCCAAGTCCGAAATTGATTTCCCACTGAGGCGCGATATTCAAATCGATTGCGGGGAAAATCTGATGCTGTTGTTGTGAGATCGCATCGATCCCTGTCACCGGTCCCTCCGAGCCATAGTATTCGAGACCCGCTGCTACTTTCGGAGTCAAATCGTAACTGAATTTCAAGTTTGGAGAAAAAACAACCCCCTGGTTCACGCTCACGCCGTGGAAAGACCGGTCAAGCGTGGGGTTCAGGGACCAATACCATCGGCCTGCTTTTTGATCCACGATAGGGCGAATTTCCCACGTCCAGGTGTCTAGGGAATATCGTCGCCTCTGGTAGCCGATTTCATTGGAGAGGCTCACGCCCACGGGCCAGTGCCATTTCTTCGGCACGGCAATTCGCGGCCTGATGTGATCTCCCACCCACTGCCAGCTCTGGCCCTCGGTTATTGAAGTGAATATGTAAAAGCCACACTCGAACCAGTCATTGAAGCCGTGTGTGATCTCCACGGTTTCATGCTCCGCATGATTGGTGGGATAAACCCCATTCAGGATTGTCTTTGAGCCGTCGATCGTGAAATTGCTGTGAAGTTCAACCATGGTGTGGGCGGGATCGACCAGATCAGACCCGTACACCTGGATTTCGTAGTTGTCTTGAGCACGGGTGAGAGGCGCGGCCAAGAGTAAGGTTAGGAGCAAAAAGGTGATTGCAAGATGTCGGCACCGTAGCCTCTGAGGGGAATCATAACGTCCCATGAAGAAGATTATTCAGTTACAGAGTGAATTCTGCGTGGCCAACAGATGACAAGTTGTTCATGTTCTCTTGCAAGCCGCGCCACCTTGCATCAAGGAAAGTATGCGAAGGCTACCAGCGTGTTCATTGGTTCCAATCATTTTCCGTGTTCTGATCTCATTTAATTTCTTCTCTGGAGGCATCAGAGCCCGTTGTCAGGAAACATCTGCGCTGCCCGATGCTCCGAGTGTCGGTCAAACGCAAACGGTTCGATCGAAGCTTGCACAGCCCGATCAACAACACGAACCGAGTAAGAACCACATATTCTGGATCATCCCTAACTACCGTTCAGATGAAAACTCGGCAGCGACCAAACCTTTAACGCCTGCCGAAAAGATGAAAGTTTCATTGGACGACTCTTTCGATCCCTCAGCATTTCTAGTGGCTGGTATTTTTGCTGGTATCTCGATGGCGGAGCGGCAGTACACATCTTTCGGCACCGGGGCGCAAGGGTTTGGTAAATACTACGGCGGAGCGTTCGCAGATCAAGCAATTGGCAACATCATGACCGAGGGTCTATTTCCAATTGCCCTCCATCAGGACCCTCGCTACTTCGTGAAAGGCACGGGTGGGTTTTGGAAGCGAACTGGATACGCCATCAGCCGCGAATTTATCACTCTGGGCGATGACGGCGTCGGTCATATCAACACCTCAGAGCTGGCCGGAAATGCTGTAGCCGCGGGCATTTCTAACCTCTACTATCCAGCCAGGGATCGATCATTTGGAAATACGGCGAACAAGTGGGGACAACAAATAGCCCTGGATACCTTTTTCAACGTGACCAAAGAATTTTGGCCAGATGTCCGCAACAAGTTGTTTAGGCATTAAATGGCCCATATTAATATCGCGCTATGCCCCTTGGAGCACGCTAACGGGCAGCAACAAAGTTATAACGGCGCCACCTTCCGGACTGTCAGAGGCTTGCGCGCAGCCGCCATGCGCCTGGGCAACTGCATCTACAAAGGCAAGGCCAAGACCGTGACCGGGAGAATGTTTTCCCTTCACGAATCGCTTGAAAGCCAGGCTGCCGATTTCAGGCGGGAATCCCGGACCATCGTCTTCAATCACCAGTGCTGCCGATCCTTGATGCGAACGCAGCCGGATTTTTACCCGGCATCCCGCCGGCAGATGAGTCAATTCGTTTTCAAGCAGATTGCTTACTGCCCGATTCAGCAGGGTCACGTCAGCGTCCACTACGACATGCTCTTCGAGTTCAGAAGTCACCTCATGATCGTGCTCGGCCATCGCGGGTTGATAAATATCAACCAGTTGTCGGACAACATCGGAGAAGTCGACTGGACCGCGATCGATGTGAAGCGCACCGGCCTCCGCTTCGGCGAGATCCAGGGTCGTGTTCAGCAACTGCAAGAGCCTGTCCAGGTCTTCGATCGCTTCTCCCACGGAGTCGCGCCACTTCTCATTTTCTTCATTACATAATGCAGATTCCAGCGTTCCACGAATCAGGGTGACCGGGCTTTTGAGGTCATGCGCGATACCGCCAGTAACGGTGCGCAGCTGATTTACAGAGGACTGGAGCCGGTCCAGCATGTGATTGAAAGTCTTTGCCAACCGCGAAATCTCATCCGAATTCACAGGCTCGGGCAGACGTTCCTGTAAGCCCTCGGTGCCGATTCGCGCGACAGTTTCCGTAATTCGCTCAACACGACGCAGAGTACGGCGTGCGCTCCAGTAGGAGATTACGAAGCCCAGGAGGAACATGCCGCCCCAAAGCATGAGAAAGCGACGGGCCAATGTGTGTAGCAGATGTTTGGCGCCGTGGTCGGAGAGCCCTAGATAAACATTCTTTCCATTTTGCGCCTTGGCCACGACGCGAAACGTTTGTCGATATCCTTCCACGCTTATCGACTTTGGAGGTCCCGGAACCAGCTTTGCCAGCTGAATCGCGGCGATGAAAGCGTCCTTGGAACTTGGACCGACCCATAACGGACCATCATTATTATTGGGGTTCGTTGCCAAGAAAAATACAGAATTCAGCCTTTCGCCGCGGGCGTTGCGCTGATCCGGTACCTCCTGCGCAGCAAGTTCAGCCACTTCTCGAACTATCCTCCGGTAGAGGTGGTCGCTCGGCGTGTCAGCTGAGACTTGAGCTAAGACCTCAGCCTCGCCACTAAGCCAAGTGTCACTCCGCTCTCGCAGACCCTGAGCGACAAGAAAATAAACTATGGAAAAGGCCGCAGCGGTTCCGAGCGCGAACGCCAGGGTTGTCCAAATCGAAATCCGCCAAGCGGCGGTCGTGCGTAAGCGTCTAGGCATGTTTGAGAACGTAGCCAACACCCCGAATCGTGTGAATCAGGGGTCGCGGGGTGTCGTGATCCACTTTGCTGCGAAGGCGGTAGATATGGACATCCACTACGTTGGTTGCCGGATCAATCCTCATTTTCCAGACATGATCGAGGATCATGGTCCGGGTCACAACTCGACCTTGATTGCGGCAAAGATATTCCAGCAGAGAAAATTCCTGCGCGGTCAGTTGCAGCAAATGATCGCCCCGTCGTGCTTCCCGCCGTACCAAATCGAGCTGTAAGTCAGCAGCTTGCAGGCGCACCGATTCAGTCTGTGAAGTCGAGGACCTGCGAAGGAGATTTCTCAATCTTGCCAGCAGTTCCGGGAGGGCGAATGGCTTGGTGAGGTAATCGTCTCCGCCCTGCTCCAGCCCGCGAACGCGTTCGTCCACGGAACGCCGGGCAGACAAGATCAACACCGGCGCGGAGCTGCCTTGCGCGCGACATCGGGCAATTAAGTCCAATCCATCCAGGTCGGGAAGGCCAAGGTCGATGATGAAGGCGTCGTGAACACCTTCCAAGGCGATGGACTCGCCAGCTTTTGCTGTACTGGCCGTATCTACCTGGTATCCGGCTTCCGTCAGCGCCCGCCTGAGGAACTGCTGAATGGAAATGTCGTCTTCTACCACCAACAATCGCATCGGAGATTTCCGCCCGTCCAAGACTTTACACCTCCAGATGGGATGCAGGAAACAGGATCCTGGGAAACTCACTTAAGCCAGCAAACCAGCATTTACTGCGGGCGCCAGGTCATATCCACGCGCACGGGAATGTCGTTCTTGACTGGCATTGTCAGAAGCGAGGGCGGATCGATCTTGAAATCGGAGAGCGTAACCGGAATGATCCCGGTGATATGGGTCTCACCGCTTTGCTTTTCCACTTTGAAAGGAACTTTTTTATACTGGACGGCCTGTCCGGCGAATTGAATCTCCAGATCCGCATCGATGGTTGATGCGGTTGCGTCCGACTCAGGCAAGCGAGTGCGCACGGTGACCAGCGGAAACTCCGCACCCCGCGTGACCTGAATCATGTGAAGGTCGCGGTTGCTGTCCCCGGAGTCAAACGACTTGACGGGTACCGCGATCAGGAAGTCGCATTGGCCCGCGTGGCAAACACCCTTGCCCTTCGCCCCATGGCTCACACCCTCAGACTGGTGCAGGGGATGGGATACATGGTAAGTGAGAGTGCTTTGTTGGAGGATCCATTGGCTGTCAGCTGCGGCAAAGACGGGTAGACTCGCGAGCAAAACGACGATCAGCATTTTGCTATTCATAAAGTGTGTTTAGAACTTCAACGAAACCGAGAGCAGAGCAGCGCCAAATGCCCCAGCCGTGACAATAGCCACCGGGTTGTGCGCCGACGCGATGCCATGAATCTTTTCGCCGTTGTTTTTCTGATCGAAAGCCATAATGCCCAAGATAGGCGTCAATATCATTCCGGGACCGTGTATCCAAGCCATGGCTTTGTGGAAACGGATCGGACCGCGGGTCTCGGTTCCAGGCACCCTGGGCGCACGGATTGCATAGTACGCTGTGATGCCATACAAATCCCCTGTCAGCCCACCCAGAGCGGCATGCAGGTCACGGGAGGCCGAACTCGTGTTCTTGCCCCCGGCATTGAAGGATATGGCAACCGTGGCAATTAACGGAATGGTTGTGATCAAACCCATCCGCTGATGGACCTTTAGCATGTGCGTTCGTTTATCCAGTAGCGCTTGCTCACGGGCGTTTCCCTGAGTCTGCTCCGGAGAAAGACCTAGATCTGAAAGCGATGGTGCCGTGGTGCTGCTCGACGGCGCGTTCGGTAAGCTCTCCGGTTGTGTTGTCGCTGGTTTATCACTGACTTGTTCACCCTTCTCCAGTTTGGCATTCAGAACTTCTGGTACGGTTCCATTGATCGTCGCTGAAGAAATCTCCAACGTCTTGAACCCCGCGGCTTCGAACGCCAGCCGATAGTTGCCTGGGGGCAAGTCCAGTTTGTAGGTACCATCAGGCCCGGTGTTCGCCGATTGTTTCTGCCCAGTATCGATGCTCGTCGCCGTCACGGAGGCATTTGCAACCGCTTTACCGGATTCCTCGCTGACCGTACCTCTTACAACTCCTGTTGTCGTCTGAGCCATTAGAGACAGAGTTGACGCAAAGGATATACATAGAAGAAAAACGAGGCCAGGGAAACCCTTGCGTCGGTTGCGACAAATCTTCCTCAACATCCTCTACCTCCGCTTTTCCGATGGCGAGATGACCTCGCGGTCGCTCCAGGCGTACCAAGACACGATATGTCCAGAACATTACGGTACCTTCTCCAGAAGATGACAATTTGTTCATCCGCAGCGAATTGCCAACCATGGGGGTGATTTCCTCTGCGTCATCGCAGTCATGGTTGGGCTTCGGAACGCGACCTTCCGATGTTCCATTGTTCAGTGTGGCGCAGTTCGTGGGCGCCTTGTGTGCGACCCCTGGCCTTCGATGGCGTCAGTGGGTTGGAAGCGGCGCGGGCGTGCTACTTCGACGCGAAGCGGAGGGTCTCATTTACGTGTTTCAAATGAACGACCCCGAACATTATCGGTTCCCCACCCAAGTTCCGACTGCATGATGAAGCCCGAACCGGAAGTGCTTCGGTCGTATCAGGCGTGGCGCAAGCCGCTGCCTTGAGGTTTAGTGGTGGTGGATTGAGCATCCCCGATGAATACGTAGCCCAGACTGGCTCATTTTCAGCTTGTCAGGCAGGGGTCGGCGCGTTTTGCTCGATCAATTTCCGAGTTTTCAGCTCAGCCCAGAATTCAGCCGGAATCTTGGTTTCCATTGAGGTGTAGTCGGCGAGAATCTGTTGTTCACTGCTAGCGCCGACGACCAAAGCTGCGGCCACGTCCGGTGACGCGGAGAACTGAAGCGCTGCTGTGCGAAGATCTACCCCGTGATTCGCTGCCACTTCACGCAGTTGTTTTCGGGTTTCCAAGAATTGGGTAGGGATCTTATAGGAGTCTTTTCCATAGTTGTAGCGAGGACTACCCGAGATGAATCCGGCGTTCAGTGAAGAACCAACAACCAGAGAGGCATTCTTATTTCGGACAGCGGGAAAAAGCTGGTTGAGTGCATTCTTGTGATCGACTAAGGAATACTGCGATGCCATTAGACAGACGTCCGGATCGGCTTCCTTTAATACCCGCAGAATCGGTTCGGGCGTATTGACACCGATTCCCCAGCCTTTGATCAATCCCTCTTCCCGCATACGTGTCAGTTCTGGAAAAGCGCCCTTCGTGGCGATGTCGAATTGTTCCTGCCAACTCGTCGGCAACAGCTTATTATCCGAAGAGATGTCGTGAACAAAAACGATGTCAAGGCTATCGATGCCAAGTCGTTGCAGACTATCCTCGATCGAACGCCTCACCCCGGATGCCGTGTAATCGAAGATTACGTCATTGGGGGAGGGCGAGAACGGGAACATTTCGCGGTTCTTCGCTGTCTTTGATGCCTTCAGCAGCTTGCCCACTTTGGACGAGACGACATATTCACTTCTTTGTTTATTGTGAAGAAAGTTGCCATATCTTCTCTCGGCGAGACCCAACCCATACCAGGGAGAAACATCGTAGTACCGAATGCCTGCGCTCCACGCGGCTTCTAGGATCGCGTTCGCATCTTTATCAGTCACCACCGCGAATTCATTTCCCAGGGGAACGCCTCCCAGGCCGAACGTAAAGGGTGGCTTGTAATGGACATTACTGCTGCCGTTCGCTTTGCCTTCCATATTGTTCGTGCTCCTGCTATCACGTCTATTTACCTGCGTCGATACGCCCCCAGGTAGAACGGCCGCGGTGGCGGCCATTGCTGATCCTTTGACCGCGAAATTGAGAAAGTCTCTTCTTGTGCTCATGATCGTGATCCGGTAATAAATCAGACGCGCGAGAATGCGGTTTCTTCCACCATTTTGCCCTTACCGCGCTAATGCAAAGAGCGTGCCATACTCGCTCTTGCAAATACCGCATTTGCACGGCGGAATCTGCCCCACTATCCTCGATCGATGTCCTTTCGCCGACATTGGAGTCTGCATTTCGACACTAATTGCCGGCGCGGACCTCAAGACCTGCGGGCGGCTCTGCATCAAAACCGTTCCGACACCGTCGGAGAAGCGATTGGCGGTATAAGTGCTGCCATTCTTTCGAAGTAAAAGGAAAATTCGGCTGAGTTGTTCAAGAGAGAGCTTTATTTATGGACTGGAGCAAGAACGGAGTCAAAATCGTGCACGCCGCCGAGATGGACATGAATACGCCACAGACGTCAGGCATGACGCGGGCTGCCGCAATTACTCATGCGAAAGCCGGAGCGGCTACGTTGTGGGCTGGAACCATGATCGTCCAACCTGACGCGAAGACGGGACCGCACCACCATGGAGAACTTGAAACCGTGCTGTACGTTGTGAAAGGACGAGTGCGGATGCGCTGGGGTGATCGATTGGAACTCAGTGACGAAGCCGGGGTCGGAGATTTTATTTACGTTCCTCCGTATGTGCCGCACCAGGAGATTAATGCTGATCCAAATGAGACGTGCGAAGCGGTAGTCGTGAGGAATGGCCAGGAGCCGGTCGTTGTGAATCTTGACTTACAGACTCCAGAACCAGCCAGCGCCGGGCACCGCGGTATGCCCTTTCACCCCGATCGGTAAAGAACAAACTCGGTATACCGATTCATGGGCTTGGGGCGTGCATTTCCTTTTTGGTTTTCTTCGGCCGCACCTCCGCACCAGCGCCTTGGTGTAGTCCTTCATTACGAAAGCGAGCCAGTTCCTATCTCCCTCTCAAATCAGGACATATCGTGGGTCGCTATCGCTTGCTGGTCATCTCTCTCAGCAGCTCCTTTGTTGTCTGACGCAACCGTTGGGCGAGTATGACTGCGAGTGAGCGGTAGAACCTTACGCCAAACCCGGGAAAGGCTGTTATGAGTTGACGTAGGTCGTCTGCCCAGATCGCGTCAACCTCAACTTCGTCCTTCGCAACCACTGCCGCGGTCGCCGTCCTGTCTTCGAGAAATGCCATTTCGCCACAGACATCGCCCGCGCTGAGCGTCGCAATCACCGCACGAGAGGTCGTTCCTTCTAGCTCCACTGAAGCCGACCCGCGACGGAGGACATAAAGGTGCTCTATCCGAGCACCTTCCTTTATGATTTCCTGACCCAGCTTGATGCTTATCCGCTTGGCCTGAGACTCAATCAAAGTCCAGTCATTGCGAGTCAAATCTTGCAGAGTACCGGGAGGCATTTTTTGTCGAAAGCAGCAAAGAGCGGGTCAAGAATAAACGACAAGTCCTTTGCGCTTATCCAGCCTCGAGGTATCGTAGCTGCTACTTTCTTCTCTCTTTTTCTTTGCCGCTTTTTAGCGCACACCCTCTCGAGAACTTGCGATAGTTTATCCCTATCATGAGTACCGTTTCAATAATTCAAAGGTGAATGAGGATGATCCTAAAGTTGAATAACCCTAAATCTTAAGTTGAACGACGCGCTCAATAAGGTACTGACCTGGATCGCCATGGGTGGGTGTTCGGAACTCATTGGTCACCTACATGAGCTCGGCCCAGGAGGAAGAGTACAGCTTGATCGGCTTCACGTTGTCTTGGCTCAGCCTGAAATGGAGAAGCGACGTTCTCCGTTAGTGTAGATTCCGCCCCTGCGGGGCGGGGATTTTCAAGGCATGAGGGTCTATCGTCCGATGACTTCCTCCGTCAGCGTGCAGCGCGAGAGAAGAACCTCCCGCGCTGCTAAACATCGGCTCGATGAGCCCGCTAGGTTATCCCTCAGCATGGTTGCATCCCTGCAGAGCCTGCCTCCGTTTCACCCGGCAAGTTCATTTTAGCTCCGCTGTTCTCAACTTCCAGTTTGCTCGTGAGACTACCGAACAGGGAAACCTCTCACCATGTGGGCAGCTGCTGCAAACCTGCCTTCATTTTTGAGGTTTGGGTTGCGAGGACTGTTGTTGTGGCCGCGGGCGGCTTGCGGGCGGGACGATACCGTTCATCCGCAGGTACTCGACCATCTGACCGTAGTGATCCTTCGGATGGAAGGCGCCGATAATGGCGATTGCGAGACGCGTTGAGAGGAATGGGGATACGGGCTTGGGTAGCGGCGTGACCTCGTTTTCGGAGGTGATCCCGGATATGGCCCGATGGCCGAGCGCGAAGGAATCTTTAAGATACTGGACAATTTCGGCCTTGGTTTTCAGCGCCGCGGGGCCGTTGGCATTTTCTTCGATGGAGTTAGCGTCGATCGTCTCGCCCATGAGCGGGCCAAAATAAAGGTGATTGGCGAAGCCGATGTGTTTCACCTGTTCAGCGAAAGTGCGTACGCCTTTAAACTCGCCATTGGTGGGCGCGAAGGAATACTTGTCTTCGGGCATAGCTTCAGCAGCGGAAACGACTTCCTGCTCGACAACACCATAGAGCATGTTGAGGATAGAAGTGACGGTGGGCGGTTGTTGCTGGGCCGTTGAGCCGACCATTAGACGCTCCTTGTTTTATGAAGTAAACGCCAAAATCTTATGCTTCTGTGGCCAGAGAAGGCATCCGCAAGTTTTTACTGGCCCCTCGCGGCAGCAGCTGCTCCACCAATTATGCCAGCGACATCCCGGCGTCTGGCCGCTTGCTCTTCACGCGGCTTGCTGGCGGTGACTCTGGCGTTGCTGTCTGGCGGCTTCCAGCTTGCGGTCGCGTTCCGCGTGGATTTCCTGCTGACGCCCCGCCAGCACATCCTTCGGCGTGACGTAGCCGATGGCACTGTTCAGGCGGACGTTGTTGTAATGCTCGACGTAAGCCTGCACCAGGCGCAGCGCATCGTCCAGCGAGAGCGGTGTTCCGGGCCGGATACACTCGCTCTTCAGCGACTTGTGCCAACGCTCGATTTTCCCATTCGATTGGGGATAATAGGGCGAGGTTCGGATGTGCGTCATGCCAGAGATGCGAATGAACTCTTTGAAGTCGCGAGCGATGAACTGCGGCCCGTTGTCCGAGATGATCCGCGGCTTCGCCACCGGGTACTTCTCCTTGGCGCGTTCGAGAATTACTTCGACATCCGCTTCCCGCATGGACTCACGCAAGTCCCAATGCACGAGGAAACGACTGAACCCGTCCAGAATGCTGCACAAGTAATAGAAGGTGCCGCACAGGTTGATGTAGGAAACGTCGATATGCCAGTGCTGATGCGGCTGCAGCGGCTGCTCGAAACCGGTTCCCTTGCGCGAGGGGCGTCTCTTCCACCGTGATAACAACCCAGCCTGCTTCAGTACCCGCCAAACACTCGCCGGACTGACGGCCACAACGTCAGCGTCGAGCATCATGAACGCCAGTCGTCGATAGCCTTCCAGCGGGTTCTTCAGATGGAACTCGATGATCGCTTCTTTCTCCCACGGCTCCATCCAGAAATCGCGGGGAACCCAACCGTTGTGCTCGTTGACGCACCCATACCGCTGCCGCCAGTTATAAAACTTGCTCGCGGTCACGCCCGGCCACGGGATGAAACGTCCGATGCCGATCTCGGCCTTCTCCGACCAGCGCCGGACGAAATCCACGACTAGATCCCGCACATCATGCGGCACCCAGATACCGGTTAGAGTTCCCCAAGACTTTTTTTTAGCGCGATGTGCTCCGCCATCAGCTCAGCCAAGACCTCGTCCTTGGTCCGCACCTTCTTGTCCAAGAACTCGATCCGTTTCTGCTTCTCCTCCACTTGGCGATGGGGACGCTCCTGAGACTGAAAAGCGGCGGCTCCGTTCTCGAACAGATCTTTTTGCCAGCGGTAGAACACCGTTGGCCGCAGGCTCAGTTCTTCACACAGCTCCGAGACGGGCACTTTGTCCACAAGATGCCGCCTCAGGATGGCTACTTTTTCTTCTGGGGTGAAATGCTTCCGTTCCTTCCTCATACGTTCGCTCCGCTATCTTAACGGACGAACGCTTTCTCCATTTCCAACTGAGGCAGGACAACGTCTTGCTAGGGCTCGCCAATATTTTAGACGAGGAGCACATGGAGCCTGCAAAATTATGCTCGATGTATCAACAATAAGGGCTTCTCGACTGGCTTGACGAATAGGAGTCGTCAGCCCTCGATGTGGGGTTAGGGGGCTCTTAGGTAAGCGTTCGGGCGACGCACCTGTTCGATGGTCGAGTTCTGGGTTGAAGTTGATGAGTGGAGCGCGAACATGAGGTAGCTGCACGGACGCGGCGGACACGAGCTGAGGTTCGGCCCAGTTTGGTGTCAGAGTTTGTGAGCAGCGGTATATGGCGGAGCGAGTTTTGCCAGAGTCGAGGTTTGAGTTTCAGAACGCTGGATCGCCACCTAAAGAAGCGGCGGTGGAAGAGTAAAGACGAGAAATGCTCCGCCAAGGGCCAGTTGAATGTCTCGAACTGGAGTTGAGTGCGTGTTGATGCGCTGAGGACTCAACCCGTCAACCGTAAATTTCCTCTGACGTTTACAATTCGATCCGGTGATTCTTCCGCACGGGGCCTGACGTATCGGCTATCATCCAGTTCAGCATTAAGCGGCCGATGAAAACCTTTAGAATTGCCGTGTTCGTTGCCGTAATTGCTGCATCGGTGCTCAGTTCAGCACAGCATGGAGCAGCGAAACCGCTCGACTTGGCAATTGATCAGATCATGCAGGCTCGCTCCGCTGCGGGGGACTTCAATGGGGCGGTGCTCGTTGCCAGACAAGGCCACACAGTCTACGAGCGAGCCTTTGGGCTCGCAAATCTGGAGTGGCAAATCCCGAACGATGTGCAAACAAAATTTGAAATTGGATCCATGACGAAGCAGTTCACCGCCCTGCTCATTTTGCAGTTCGTAAACGAAGGCAGGG